>CAYTDF010000456.1:0-1260 GCA_964436365.1 uncultured bacterium
GCTGGAGTTGGAACCGTCGGCACCGGTGGTCTTGGCGGGAGGCGCATTCAGCCAATGCGACGCGTATGCCGGACTGGTCACCCGCAAGATCCGCTACTTTCTTCCCGCCGCGAAAGTGACTCCGCCGAAACTGGCCCCCGTTCTGGGCGCGGCGATCCTGGCCTTGAATCACGCAGGAATCGAAATGAATCAGGGGATCCTCGCGCGCCTGTCCGACACCTACGCACAAATAGAGATTTCGGAATAGAGGCCGTCGCCAAATTCGGCGTCTGTTTCATTTCAATCGATTCAAGAAGAGTAGAATCGCCCCTCCATGGCACAGATCGGAAAACGCTGGAATCCTTCGTGGCTCGCTTTGGAGTTCTGCGTTGTTGCGTTCTGTATCTCGCTTCTATACCGATTCATGGCTCCCCTCTTTTTCCAAGCCCAGGGGATCAACACTGCGGAGCAGTTCCCGGACGCCAACTTCAGGGCCGTGGTCGAAGTCTTCATGGACGTCGAGCCGGGCGCGCCCTTTAGCGCGCGGCAGTCCGCCGCCAAGCGAGGTCTCTTGGACTGTGGAAACAAGAACATCCAAGACCTGTCAGGCATCGAGTTCTTTACAGGCATCACCGAACTGCGTTGCGGCATCAACCGCATTGAGCGCCTGGATCTTTCCCGGAACGCCGCCCTCGAGAAGCTGGATTGCCGCTCGAACCTCCTGAGCGATCTCGATCTCACCGAGAACGGCGCGTTGACGGAACTCTACTGCGGTTGGAACCGTCTGAGCGAACTCGACCTGACCCAGAATCCATGGATACAGAGGCTGGCGTGTGAAGGAAACCGTCTGAGCGAACTCGACCTCACCCAAAACACGGCTCTGACTGCGCTGCGGTGCGACAACAACCGGCTGGTTGGGCTCGATCTGCAAGCGAATGCGTTGCTGAAATCACTGCGGTGCGACCGCAATCGGCTGACCTCGCTCGACAGCCTGCACAGTCCAGGGCTTTTGGAACTCGACTGTGAAGGCAACCGACTGACCTCGTTGAACCTCGGCGGGAACCCCGCGCTCACCACGCTCCGTTGCGATAACAACCGTTTGAGTGCGCTCGACCTCTCGCCAACGCCGGAGATCGTTCTGTTGGACTGCGAGAATAACCGGCTGGCCGCGCTCGAACTTTCCCGTCTGCGTTCGCTGAGAAAACTGGTCTGCGGTACGAACCGGTTGATCCATCTCGATCTCACCCAGGGACTCCCCGAGGTAGAAGACCTCAGCCATGC
>CAYTDF010000456.1:1270-4615 GCA_964436365.1 uncultured bacterium
ACAAAACGACTTGACAGAGATCGACTTGGTCACGAACGTCGACCTGCAGCTGGTGGATTGCCGTGAGAATGCGCTCGAAACCGTCGACCTCGGGGCGTCGACCGGGCTGCTGGAGTTTTTCGCGTCGATGAATCGGCTCCGTGAACTCGACCCTTCGGGGTGCACGGGGCTCGTCACCATCGACTTGCAGGGGAATCGATTCGAAACCTCCCCCAGTCTCGACGCGCACCGAGACCTCCGCATCGTGGATCTGCGGGACAATCCACTGACGGAGCCAGACGATAGCGGACTCGCGTCGTTGCGAGAGCGCTTGGGTGAACCGGAGTTTGCCAACGGTTCGCTTGTGCTGGGGCTGGCGCTCGATCCGGCGCACCCCGAATAGCCGTGCCCCGCGCCCCTCGCTGTGTTCTTCTCTTTGAAAGCAGTCCTGGAGCATCTCTCGAGAGTCTTGTCCGTTTGCTGGCAATATCCACATTGTCCTCTCCCGTCCCCCTCGATACAAAATCAGTTCTTCCGGGAATTCTGGGGAGGTTCCTCGCGCTATTGAACCACGAAGGGCACGAAG
This sequence comes from uncultured bacterium, assembly GCA_964436365.1. Classification (GTDB taxonomy): domain Bacteria; phylum Hinthialibacterota; class Hinthialibacteria; order Hinthialibacterales; genus CAYTDF01. Next base: position 1,836 of record CAYTDF010000456.1, read on the forward strand.
GAGAGACGAAAGGAGTTCTGCGTCCCGGTGTCCGCCCAGGACTGCTGAGTTGTTCTTATTTGGCCTGGGCTATTGTCAGTCGTCCAAGAGGACGAGTTTTGAAGAAGACTGTGTTTTCCGGTGGGTCAACGTCTCGCTACGTTCGACAACGACCCACCCTACGGATTGATACGTATCTCGTGCGGCTAGCAATGTGTGCGCTACATGAAAGACTTTCTAGAGACGCTCTGGATGGCGCGAGGGGCACGGGATTCGTAATCTTTTCCAAGAGTTACTTCGCGTTGGCCTCGGTGGCGAGGAAATCGGCGACGGTCGGTTCACCCTGAAGGTAGCCGAGAGAGGCGAGAAACCTGTCAGCTTTCTCGACCGTGTCCGAGAAAAGTTCGAGACTGCGACGGTAGTTGAAGAAGCCGTGTTTCTGGCCCTCGTAGGAGACGAGTTCACACCGATTCCCCACGCGCCTCATACGTTTCGTGAACCGCACCACCTCTTCGTACATCACCGTGGTGTCGGCGGCCCCGTGAAAAACGATGGAGGGTGGGAGACCGGGCCGGACATGATGGATGGGTGAAAGCTCTTCCGAGGAATCGCCGAAGCGTTCGACGCGGCGTTTCGGCTGGGTTGTATCGACCGCAGGATTGAACAAGACCAGAGCGTTCGGCTTCGAAGAGACCTCCAAGGCGTCGCCGACGTCGTCAAGACCATCGATCAGAGCCGTGCAGACCGCGAGGTGACCACCGGCGGAGCCTCCCGAAGCGACGATCCGCTCCGGATCGATATTGTACTTGGCGGCGTGTTGGCGGATCCAACGGATCGCCGATTTGGCGTCACGAAGACAGGCGTAAGGACTGACACCGTGACTCCCGGCGGTTCGGTATTCGACAGAGACCGCCACCAAACCGCGCGAGGCGAAGTATTCGCAATGCGGAAAGAACTGGGTCGGCGTGCCTCCAATCCATCCCCCGCCAAAAAAGAAGACGATCGCGGGAGCGGGAGCCTGCGTTTCGCGCTTGGCGGGTTCGTACCAATGCAGTTTCAGGTCACTCCCGCTCGCGTTCTTGTAAGCAATCGTGCGGACAGCGAACTCATCGGTCCGACGGGCCTCCTGGGCTGGTGCGGCAGCCACACAAAGAGAGATAGCCAATCCCAGCAACAGTGTCTTCAGATCATTCGTTTTCATGTCGTTAGTATCCTTTTTGGCAGGGCCATAGAGTGTGTCGGAATACCCGCGCCCTTCGATACAAAATCGAGCCTGGCGGCTCAATTTCACTCAGGAACACGGGACTTGGAGTACCTGAATCGGTGTTGAAACGCCAGACGCAGGTTCTCCGACAGGATCGTATTCGCGGTCCGATCACGAATCGCGCGCCGCGATGGGCAACGGCTCGAAGAGAATCGTGGGAGTGATCATGCCCCCGTAGTACTGACGCTCGACGCTCATCGCTTGGATATTCGAAAGGGCTTCGTAGACGTTGCCCGCGACCATCGCGTTCTTGATACGGCCCACGACCTCGCCGTTCTCGATCTTGAAACCCAAGTCGATATTCAAGGAGAACTGGCCCATGAGTAGATTCGACTGACCGCCGCCAAGAACCTGGTCGACGAGAATGCCATTCGTGACCTGTCCGACCAGCTCGTCGACAGGCTGCTCGCCACGGGACATGACCAAGGTGGAAAACGAAGGCGTGGGAGGCGTCGAAAAACCGCGTCCGGCACTGGCGGTGGAGGTTTCGTTCACGCGAGCGGCGGTCTGAAGGTCGTACAGGAACTTTTCGAGAACGCCCTCGGCAACGACGGTGTTCTTCTGACTGGGGAGCCCCTCGCCATCGAAAGGACGGTTGGCCGGGCAGCCGTTCAGCAGCGGATCGTCGGTCAGCGTGATTCGCGGGTCGATGATCCGTTCGCCGATCCGTCCGCAGAGAGGGGATGCGCCCTTTTGCACGGTACGTCCCCCCGCGCCCATCTTGATGGCGGCCAGGATCGAGGGAAGCGCCTTGGAGGTGAAGATGACGGGGTAACTGTCGGATTCGAGCGGGACCACACGCTCGGAGGCCCGGAAACGCTCCAGCACTTTGGTGGTCAGAGCCTCCAGGTCGGCGTCGTCGCGACGGGAACTGTGGCTTTCGTAAACGGTCTGGATACTGTCGCCTTCGACAAGGATGCCACTGACCACAACCCCTAGCCGGGTGTACTCGCAGGACGCGTCGAGGCCGTTCGAATTGACGATGCGCCGCGTGGACTGGGCCGAATTGAAATCGACACCCGCCTGAATCGAGGTGTTCTCATCTTTGATGCGGGCGATGACGTCCTTGCCGCGCGCGATAGCCGTCTCCATCGAAAACTCACGCACCGAATCACTGCGGGTGGTGACCTCGGGGTACTCGCTCTGTTCCGGGAACTCGAATCCGGCCCGCTCGCCGTAGGGCGCGGCATTCAAGGCCTGCAAAGGTAGTTCGGCGGCCCGGGTGGGATCGGTGGTGGAGGCGAAACCGAGCCGCTCGCCGGAGATGATTCTGAGGCCGATGCCGGAAGATTCCTTGTACCCGATCTCTTTGAGCCGGTCGTATTCGAAGTGCACCGGATTCGTGGCAGTTTGGTCGTAGACAACCTCCCAATCGGGGATGCCCGCCTTCTGAATCGCGTCTTGCAGGACTCCGAGCATGTTGTCGGACATGATGTTCTGCCACCGTGCCTTTCCCGGCGGAGCGACCGCCCGGGATAGGATAGTGTAAACGGCGGTCGAGAAGTGCGGCGGTGTTGAGGGCGGTTTAGAAGTGCGG
>CAYTDF010000457.1:0-4610 GCA_964436365.1 uncultured bacterium
CCTGGCTCGTAGGAGGTCAGGCTACTTCTTCGCGGGCGCCTCAATCGTACCTTCGGGATCGACAATGCCAGAGATCGAGCCTTTTTGGACTTCGATCTTCACGCCTTCGGCGATCTTCACGACGGCGATATCCTCGCGGGTCCCCACAATCGTGCCATGGATTCCGCCGCCGGTGATCACGTGATCGCCTTTCTTGAGACGGCCAACACGCTCTTGGTGCCGCTGGCGCTGCTTGTTCTGAGGCCGGATGAGAATGAAATAGAAGACCGCGAAAACGGCTCCCATCATAATGATGGGTTGCCACATACTGGGGGGGTCCGCAACAATCGAGCCGCCACCCGTTGAGCCACCACCGGTTGGGTCGCCACCCGTTCCCGAAGGTCCGGGCGCTGAACCGCCGGGACCGGCGGTCTGTGCAATTAGGATGAGTTCTTGGATTCGTGTCCACATGATGAGAGGAGTATAGACGTGCGGCCCGTCCCGTCGAGTCTGCCGACGCGAACCGCCCTCCATGCGAGAATTGCGCGGTCAGGAGGCTACGACGCCTTCGAGTGCGGTGACAATCTGCTCGGGTTCCGGCATCCGGCCGGGACCGGTGTCGCCCGAAGCCAGTTCTCCAACCGCGGGCTCGAGCACGTGAAACCCGTACTCCCGAAGACGAGTGACATTGGCCTGGACGATGGGGTTGGCCCACATCTGATGGTGCATCGAGGGGACCAGAACGATGGGGCAGGTGACGGCCAACAACAGCGATGTGAGAAGGTCGTCGGCAATGCCGGCTGCGATCTTGCCCAGGCAGTTGGCTGTGGCGGGAGCGACCACCGCCAAGTCGCTGGTTTCGGCCCACCGGATGTGGGTGATCGCGTTCTCTTCGTCCAGCCAGTTGCCATCGGTGCCCACCTGGTTCTGTGAGACCGCCTGCAACGTGACCGGCGTGACGAACTCTTGGGCCATCCGGGTCATAACAACCCGAACATCCGCGCCGGATCCGATCAGCTGCCGCACAAGGTAAGGTGTCTTGTAGGCGGCAATACCCCCGGTGATGCCCAGCAGGATTTGCGTTCCTTGGAGTTTCATGATTCCTCCTCCGTTGACGGCAGCGTATGCGCGAGCCAATCCACAAGAGTGTCGGCAATCGCCTCCCGGCCGTCCAAGGGTCCACGTACGACCTGGAGACCTTCGGGCCAGGAAACAAGGTAGGCCCGGTGGCCAGACTCTCCGACCTCTTCGAGACGGTTAGCCACCACCAGATCGGCGTTCGAACGCCGGTGCAAATCGTCAGCTCGCTCGAACAAGGCTCGATCGTCCAGCCCTGTCTCCAACTTGAAGCCAATCAGACAGGTGTCGGGGTCCAATCGCTTGATCCGTTCGATTAGCTTCGGTGCGCGGACAAGACGAATGGTCAGGCTCTCCCGATTCGATGGGATCTTGCGAGTTTCGACCGTCTCGGGGAGATAATCGAGCCCCGCCACAGCCTGAAATACCGCCGCATACCGGCGCGGCTGCAGGTGCTTTTCGAGAGATAATTCCAGATCGTTCAGGGTCTCAAAGGGCTCGACCTGTAAACTCGGACCGAGATCGGACGCATCGGGCGTGACCCCGCCCGGCCCGGCGAGGAGAACGACACGCCCGCCCGCCCGCGCGAACGCTGTGGCCAGAGCACACCCCATGCGGCCACTTGAGCGGTTGCCGATATAGCGCACGGCGTCAATCGGAGCCCAGGTGGGTCCTGAGGTGATCAGAATCCGTTTGCCGTTCAGATCGCCCGCTGTTCGTTCCATCTGGATAGCGTAGAGAGCCCAGTCGAATCCCGCAATAAACCAGGGGGCCAAGATGCTTGCGCGAGCGGGCCGAGAGATTCCGGTTGTTCATTTAGCTTGGGTGTTGGGCGATCCATGGGTAAGCTTAATTTTGGCAGGTAAATGACGGTTACTCTGAAGAACGTGCTGGCTCACCATGAACATGCTTGAAAAACAGAACAAACCTTCCTGGGCCCGTGTCTTGGAGGTGCTTCGGCGGGAAGGCGGAATGACCGCCGCGCAGGTTGGCGAGGCGCTCGATATGTCTTCGATGGGTGCGAGGCAACACCTTCTGCGCCTGGAAAAGGACGGTTCGGTGGGTTCCCGGTTCGAGAAGCGACCGACCGGCCGACCGGCCCTGATCTTCGAGCTGACCGACAATGCGGCGGAGCATTTTCCACAGGCCTACGATCGTTTGGCGGTGAGCATCCTCGGTGAGCTGGAGGAGATGCACGGCCGGGAAGCGGTCACGGAACTGCTCGATCACCGGCGGACCCGTTTGGAAAAAGCCTACTGTGAACGGCTGAACGGAACGGACGATCCCTTTGAAAAAGCGAGGATAATCGCCCAAATCCGTGACGAAGAGGGCCATATGGCCGAGTCCTTCGTGGATGAAGAGGGATGCCCGGCGATCATCGAACACAACTGTCCCATCCGCTCGGTCGCGGCACGATATCCAGAATTCTGCCAGATGGAAGAAGAGCTGTTCACGAATGTTATCGGGGCAAAGATCGAACGTGTCCACCACATCGCCAAAGGACAGTACGCGTGTGTGTACCGGATCGGCTCGAACTCGAATGGCAAAGAATCCCTGTAGGACCTCGAGTATTACCACCGTCACATGACCGCCTTTGGCTCAAAAGCTTTTGACCTTCTCTGAATTGAATCCAGTAACTTCCTCCTGCACTTTTCTTCACCATGGAGTTCTTGATAGTTTGCTCTCTGAGAGAGCGGAATGCGTTCGCTCCCCAATAGGGCCTCTTTCGAGAGTTTCTTCCTATCGGACAGCTCTTGAGAGAAACTCCAAATCGTCCAAGGAAATATCGGCACAGAACGGCTTATGAATATCGATACATCGGAACGGCTGAGCGAGTTTGACTGGCTCACGCACGGTTTCTTCTCCCCCGGGGCCGGTTCCTCCAACGCCAAGATGGACAACTGCAGTTTCCAGTGCGGCGCGGCGGAGACGGTGCTTTCAGCACGGCGTAACGCCTGTGGCTCGCTCGCTGTGGACGCGGCCAATCTTACGTTTGTTTACCAGGAGCACGGTATTGAGATCGTGTGCGTGGAGGAAAAAGACCGAGGGGCGGGGGCGGATCCGAGCCGGGAAAGGCTAGGGCCGGCGGACGGTCTCTATACAGAATCCCCTGGAGTTCCGCTGGGCATCTTGGTGGCGGATTGCCTGCCGGTTTTCATCGCCGACCCCGAGAGACGTCGCGTAGGATTGCTCCACAGCGGCTGGCGAAGCACACACGGCGACATTTCAGGCGCGCTTGTGGAACGCTGGGTTACGGGAGGAGCCAGCCCAAAGGAGCTTGTAGCGTGGATCGGTCCGGGGATCGAAAAGTGCTGTTTCGAGGTGGGGGGCGAGGTTCTGGAGGCGTTTGCAGAGCGCTATCCGGAATGGCAAGATACGCTTGTGTGGAGAACAGGCGCCCGCACCCAGGAACCTGGCGCGGGCACGATCGACCTGAAGGAGATCGTCTTGCGCCAACTTCTTCGGCGAGGTCTCGAGCCGTCGCGAGTCGAAGTTTCACGCCATTGTACAATGTGCGGTGCCGGGTACTTCTCGTATCGCCGGGACGGTCCGGGGGTCGGACACAACATGGCGGTTATGATGGTCCGGCCCAAGGTGGGGAAAGTCCTCTCGGAGTGAGCCCCGGAAACGAACAGAACAGCAAACAAAGGAGATGCGGAGATCGTGGCGGAGTTGGAGATGAACGGAATCATGGAGGAAGAGACAGACCGTTACTATCACATCTGCTTTTACGGCGACCGCGCCAGCGAAAAGGGGGACCCTCTCGACAACTACATCTTTGTCCCCAAGCAGGTCTGCAGGGTCATCGATCGCTCGACGGTTGCCATTCAGGATTGGTATGTCCAGAAGAATAAACTGACTCGGTTTACCAAGAAATATCAGGCCTCGAAAGTCAGTATCGATATGAAGGCAATCCGGTTGAAGCGAACGTCCCTCTTTAGGGACCGCTCGTAGCGCGGCCTGCGGAGGTAACGGCCACGCCCGCTCACACGTTTCACAAATCGTTCTGCCGTGGGGCGAAATGCCCAGGGTGCTATATTCTCGGAATGAGGGCGGCTTGATTATTGTTTCGGTCAGGCGGACCTTCTTTCGGCACCGCACAGGTATCGAACCGGTATAGAACAGATCATGAGCCAGACCGCAACGCGCCTTCGCCGTCTCTTGGATCTCGTCTTCTTGATTCGCGGAACTCCCGGCCTTCGCGCGCAAGACTTGGCGGCCCGGTTCTCCGTTTCCGCGAAACGTATCTACGACGATTTGCGCGATCTGAAGGAGGCGGGAATATCCATTGTCTACTCGGACGGTGGCTACTGTGTGCCGGATAATCTTTTCGATTCCACGGGGGCTTTCAATCCGGAAGAAGCCTTAATCATTCTCGTTGCCCTCCGGCAAATCTCGTCAACAACCGACATTGACGAGAGCACGATCGCGAGACTGACCGCAAAGATCCTTCCCGCCAGCCACAACCGGCTACTGGAATGTATAGAGCGTGTCGACCCGGTCGGCCACGCAACGGGCCCGTTGAGCAATGTGGCAAAGACCGCGGCTTTGCG
>CAYTDF010000458.1:0-4593 GCA_964436365.1 uncultured bacterium
AAAGCCGATGGCCACGACCGCTCCGATGGCGATGCTGGCTTTTTGGATGACGGGGGTATGGCGGGGATGGTTGAATCCTAGTGTTTCAAACGCGCTCTGGATCGCGTGGGTGAGATGCACTCCCAGCATGACCATCAGCGCGATATAGAATCCCGAATACCCGACGTTTTGAAATCCGTGAATCACGATCGTATAGACGTCGTGTCTTCCTTCGGCGTCTGCCAAGTGGAAGTACTCCGGTTGGAGTGTTCCTGTTGTGAAATGCAGGACGTGTAGGATTACGAACCCCGCGACCAAGATGCCCGTGTAGATCATCGTTCGAGAGGCCAGTGAGGCTTGAACGGTGGCTGAGCGCTCATATCCCACCGGCCGGGCGCTCTGGTTTTCCAGAGTGAGCATGGCCGAGGTGGCGATATGCAAGACCAGCGCCAACAAAAGGCTCCCTCGCACGACCCACAAAAGCTCACCCAATCCCTGCAGGAGCGCCGCATACCGGTTGAGCGGTTCGGGACCTAATAGAAACTGCAAATTCCCGATCATGTGACCGATGACAAACAAGACGAGGACAACCCCCGTCACGGCCATGATCACTTTGCAGCCGATCGATGTCTTCCATAACTTCACTGGTGAACTCATCCGTTTGCTCTCCTCACGTGCCTGACTCCCATTCGAGAAGACTCTAACCGCTATGCCTTTCCGACAACTCACAAATGGAGTCCCCGGTGGGCGACCTCCCAATGCCGGTCGACGGCAAGAACCGGCAACCGATCGCGCAGGTCAAGTCTGGGGAGGTCCGGTGAGACGTTCCAAGGCATTGCGAGAGCGCCTCTTAGAAGTTCTCCCCGCCGGAAGAGACTGCAGCGCGCACAAATGACGTGTCGCTTACAACAAAGTGCCCGCAGGTCGGGCGCTCAGTGTTTTCCAACCGGAAATAACTTCTGGGAGATGCTCGATCTCTCTTTCAAACGAGAATAGCGCGGTCCGAATGGAGTGACTAGAGCCTGATATTCCGGCGCAACCGGACTGGTCGCACAGGTTCGTCATCGCCATGAATCGAGGCTTGGATATCGGCGGGGAATGGTCCTGAATTCGGATTGGCCCTAGGTCAGAATTGGATAGCACGCTGCGGGGACATCGTCTCGGCGGGCGTTCCATTCACACACCAGGCTGCGTGCCTGTACTTCTGTCTCGTGCAACGTGAAGAGATTGGAGCCCGATCCGGTCATCTGTACCGGTTGACCGAAACAGTCTTCCGCCTCACCGTGGATTCTCCGCAGATGGGGCATCTGACCGAACACCGGCTCCTGGAGATCGTTGAACAGCGTGCTGGAGAGCCCGGGCCACGCTTCTGCCCGAACTCGCTCGGCGACGCGATCGACATGATCTCTCTTTGTGGAAACATTCTCTCGGTCGGCGAGGACGTCCCACGCGCGGTACGCGGCGCGTGTATCGCTGTGGATTCTGGGCATGAGCAGTACAACCCACAGTCGGTTTTCACACGGCTCATCCGAATCGCACAAACGTTCCAACCGATCCCCGATTCCGCGTACGCGCGCCGCACCGCCCATCAGACCGTACGGAACGTCTGCCCCGATCTGCACCGCCAGGCGGTGTAGGTGCGTCTCTGGTACTGCCGCAAACCGGCGATTCAGTTCGAGCAGAGTCACGGCCGCGTCCATGCTGCCTCCGCCCAAACCTCCACCGGCAGGGATGCGTTTCCGCAGTTCGATTCGCAGCCCCTTTTTCTCCAGTCCAGCCTCTTGGAGGTAGGCCGTTCCAGCCTGGGTGATCAGATTCGAATCGCCGACCGGGATATCCGGATTCGTGCACGTCAGATGAATCCCTGGAGACGAACTTTCCTCGAAATGCAATGTGTCGTCGAGACCGATCTGAGTGTTGATCATGTCCAGCAGATGGTAGCCGTCCTCTCTGACGCCCGTCACGGCCAGGCAAAGGTTCAGTTTCGCGTACGCGCGGACTTCGGAGGGAGGAATAGGTACGGACATGCTCATCTTTCGGTGGCTTTCTAGAAGAAAACACGGCGCGGGGTACGGGAATTCCGACACTCTCCCCGAGTCGTCTCAACCTTGGGTCATTTGATCGAGGATTCGCTCCGCGAGCAGTTGATCTTCCGGTGTTGTAATTTTGATGTTCTCGTAAGAACCCTCCACAATACGTACCGATTGTCCAGTTGATTCGAGAACTTCTGCGTCGTCGGTCGGGTAGGGCGGGGGGGTGACGTTCCTGTACGCATCCAGAATGACGGGGTAATGAAAAGCTTGTGGCGTCTGAATCTGGCGAAGACTCTCCCGTGACGGGGTCTCCACGACTTCGTTCAACTCGTCAACCCGCTTGATCGTGTCTTTGGCGGGGACGCCGACGACGGCGCCGGGGACATGATCGAGCGCTTGTTGGCATCGATGGACAAACGCCGCCTGCAGGAACGGGCGTGCAGCGTCTTGAATGAGGATACGTTCGGGGGGGGGCGTTTCCCGTGCGAAGCGTTCGAGCCCTTCCAAAACCGAGTCGAAACGTTCCGCACCGCCGGGCACGACATCAATCACCTTTGGGGCGGGCAGGGAGACCGCCAGAGCGCGCACCGTCTCGAAATCTTCCTCACGCGTAACCACGACAACGGACGGGACCAAAGGCATGGCTTCCAACGAGGCCAGCACGTGTCCCAAAATGGGTAGGCCCCCCAGGGGTAACAGCGTCTTGTTCGCACCCCCGCCCATGCGCCGACTCGCACCCGCGGCCACAACGACAGCTGAAATGAGTCCCATGTTCCACTCCCACCAATGCCGGATTTAGAACGTCTCTCGAGGGTTTTGTCTCTTTGCACGGGCCAAGATTCTCCTCCCCCAAAGATTGGGGGAGGCTGGGTGGGGGCTGAAGGAGAAACCACCCAGCAGGTTGCATCCTCCAAAACGAAATAACTTAAGAGAGATGCTCTAGAGGCCCGCCTGAATGCAAACGCCCCGAGCGTTTTACGGCTCGGGGCGTAGGGTACACGTATCGAACGTCCGAGGTACGTGTCACGAACCCGGCATCGTTTTTCCGCCCGGTTCGGCAAGACACAGTTGACTCGGTTCCTTTAGGACATTCCACCGACAAGCCTGGCAAGCCGTGATTTCTTGCGTGCCGCGGTGTTTCGGTGCAGACGATGTTTCTTGGCGGCCTTGTCGATCGCCGAAACAGTCACCCGGAACGTCTTCAGGGCCTCTTCGTTATTGCCCTCTGTCACGAAAGCTTGCAGGCTCTTGCTGAGGGTTCGGATACGGCTCTTGGTAGCGCGGTTGCGCAACCGGCGGAGCTCGTTGGTTTTCAGTCTTTTCGCTGTTGATTTATGATTTGGCATCGGGGTACTCTCCGTTCATCTCCGATTAGCGATGCGTGCAGGATAGCAACGCCATGTAGCGAGCCCGCTTGATTGCACGGGTCAGCATACGCTGATGTTTCGCGCTATTCCCCGTAATCCGTTGGGGCATGATCTTACCGCGCTCAGTGAGAAAATCGCGCAGAACGCGGTAGTTCTTGTAATCGATGTAGAAGGTCTTCTCGGTCGTGAAACGGGAGACCTTTCTCCGGGAAAAGCGGCGGCGTCCACCACCTCTTCGCGCTCCGCCTCGGTAACCGCCGGGACCGCCGCGTCCACCGGGACCGCGTCCACCGCCCGGACCGCCGCGTCCACCGGGACCGCGTCCACCGCCCGGACCGCGTCCACCACCGGGACCACGGCCACCACCGGGACCACGGCCACCACCCGGACCACGGCCACCACCCGGACCACGGCCACCACCTGGGCCGCGCGTACCTCCGCCACCACCTGGCGCTCCAGGGGCAGGGGCCTCTGGATTGAGTTGCTTAAGAATAGTCATGGGGAAATCTCCTCGTCATTTCTTGATTGTTAGAACGGCAGGTCGTCATCCTCACCACCCGCTTCCGAACTCTGACTGGAGGGGGGGGGAGGGGGATCACCCGGTGGTGGGGGCGCATCCTGTTGGGGGCGGCCACCTTGTCCACCGCGGTCGAGAAACTGGACGTTGTCCGCGACGATCTCGCATGCTTTACGGTTCGAGCCATCCTGAGCCTGGTAGGTTCGGATTTGGAGGCTGCCGTCCACGGCGACCTTCATGCCTTTCGAGCAGTACTGACCCACCAACTCAGCGGTTTTTCTCCACGCGACGATGTCGATGAAATCCGTCTCTCGCTGACCCTGTTGATTCTTGAAACGTCGATCCACGGCCACCGAGAAGTTCGCGACCGCGACACCGCTGGATAGGGTCTTGACTTCTGGGTCGCGTGTGAGGCGACCGATGATAATGATGTGGTTTAGACTCATGTTAGCCTCCCACTCCGCCTGTCAGGCGGTCGCTTACGCCTTGGGTTCTTCGTCTTCCGGTTGAACGACCGGAGCGGCGGCTTCAGGTGCAGCGGCTTCAGGTGCAGCGGCCTCAGGAGCAGCGGCCTCAGGAGCAGCGGCCTCAGGTGCAGCGGCTTCAGGTGCAGCGGCTTCAGGAGCGGCAGCCTCAGGTGCAGCAGCCTCAGGTGCGGCAGCCTCAGGTGCGGCAGCCTCAGGTGCGGCAGCCTCAG
>CAYTDF010000459.1:0-4584 GCA_964436365.1 uncultured bacterium
GTGTCGAACAGACTCACGCGGCCGCTATTGGTTCCGTCTACAGACAGCAACAACTTCGGTTTTGTGTTCTTGTCATACAAAAACAGCGCGGGCTGATTGAAGAAGGGGAGGAACCTCGCGAACAGCCGGTCCTCTTTCCGCAGCTGTAAATCCTCCACCGTCAGATGCGCGGTACCTAGTTCGTCTCCGGTTGCCAGCACATAGTCCGAGGCGGCGTGTCCACCCAGCTTATCCGAATCGTCCGCCTTCTTCGCTTTCGGCTCGAACGCCTCGTTCACATTTTGGACTTCCAAACCGGTGAAGCGGCCGTCGACCTCCGCCAAACGGCTCATAACCGCGGACAGTTAGGCCTCCAGCTCTCCCACACGTTCCTCGAGTTCCTGTCCAAGCGCGGGTAAAACACAAACACTCAAGAGTGTCGGTATAAGGATTCTTCGAAAATCGATCTTCATGTGTGGCTCCTTTATTCCGCAAATAGAGTCGTTCGACTCTGGTACGTTCATTCCAAACCGCTAATAAACCGCCCAATCCACGACAGCCGTCTCCGACTCACACAAGACATCGCCTTGGATCGCCGCTTCCGTCTGGCCACCGGTATCGAGTAGATAACTGACCGTCCCCGAGAACGCACCGGCATTCGTGTCCGGCGTGATTTCATAGCCGAGGGTGGTGTTGAATCCATCCAGCAGGAACCACCGGACTTCATTCGAGGCCGCGATGTACTCTCCGGCGTTGTCGACGCTGCTGACCGTCCACCCCGCCGGAACCGTCTCGGTCACCCCCAGGCCAAAGAGATTCGCGCTGGTCGAAATTTCGATGCTCACCGTAAACGCTTGACCGGGAACGCATGAGTCGGGCAAGCTGCGCGCCGCCTGCAACTCATCCTGCGCGCGCGTCTCACTTTTTCGCGGCACAGCACGTTTCCCCGCCCCAGCTCGTTTGCCTGATAGCGACGCCGTGGGTACGTGCTTCCCCTCGACATCGCACTCATAAAGTTCGCCATGTTTCCAGATATTCACCGCCACCAGCAGTGCTGAGATGCTGATGCTTGCGTCTCCGCCCTTCCACTTTTCGACACCGAGCAGCAGTTCACCGACAGCGATTTGGAAATCTTCATTCGTATCCACGGCGTGCGGTAAACAAGCCAACTCACACAGTTCGGTCTCACCGGTCGTCTCCACCGTCACCGCTTCTCCTCCCGACAGATAGTCGGCTGTGCCTTCGAAGCTGTAACAATCCGAAACGCCTTCCGGCACCGTCAACGTATAGGTGAGTGGAGCGGTCAGGTTGCTCAACAAGAACCAGCGGATCTCACTCGTGCTGGGTGAATACGTACCGCTGTTGGAAATGCTCTCCGGAGTCCAAGGACCGGGAACCGTCTCGACCACCGCCAGGCTGTTCAGTCCTTCGGTTGTACCCAGGTCCGCCTGAAGTGTCACCTCGATGGTTTCACCCGCTTCGGCGTAGCTTCCCGATGAGAAGGTTCGAGTCAGAGTCACACTCCCAGGAACGGGGACCTGCGTCGCGCTCGGCGAGGGTGTCACCGTAGGCGTGGCCGTCGGCCCCGAAACAGGCGTTGTTGGCGTCGGGGTCGCCGTTGGCGGAGTGGCCTGCGTTGCGGTTGGGGTTGGCCCGCCCGAGGAACCCAGCAACGCGTCGAGCTCCGCACGCGGGTTATACCGATAGAGCGCGAATTCGTCGCCTTCAGATTCCCCAACACGCACGAACGTGATGTATGAAGTCGGTATCTGCTGCCCTTCGCCGTTGCGTTCCTTCTCCAACAGAATCTCGGCAATCGCCTCACCGGCTCCCGTAAGCCGCTCGTTCACTCGATAGTCGTGAACGATCAGCGCGGAAAGAACGAAACGGCGTAACTCTTCCGCCGTCGCGCTCGGGAGTTCAAAACCCAGGCAGCCCCAGAACCACGCTTCCGCCCACCCCGTGCAAGGCTTCAGTTCCACGGCCAATTGCAGTTGCAGCGCACGCAAGTACTGGTTCAAGAAAACCCCTGTGGGCAGTTCGGGAGATGAACCGAAATGGGAGGACATCACCGCCGCATAAGCCGATGGAGAGATCGTTTCCACAACCGCCGCTTGCGCTTCCAGCGATCCCGTCGACGCGACTTCGTTCAACGTCGCATTGAAGGTCGTCGAGTCCAGCCAGTCGCTCTCCCATTCCTGACGCAGACGGTCAACCAGATCCTAGAGCGGGACTCCACCCAACGTCTGGGTAACCCCATGTTCGATTCTCGCCGAGAGGAACACCGAGAGTTCGTCGGCCGATTCCGAGTGCTCCGCAAGCAGCTCCTCCAGGTCCTGCAAAACCGTGGCTGTGTCGTCACTGCGGTTCGTCCCAACCAGCCGCGCGTTCGCCCACTCCGCGGCCAGCAAAGCGTCCTCGTCGCCGCCGGCGGATTCACTCGCCAGCACGCACGCGGGAAGGGTCCAGATCGCCAAGAAAGCGAACAGCGTTACGCACAGGGGCATCGGAACAGGTGACTTGCCCAGGAGTTTACCCGGCGGCTCGCCCGTAACAGATGTATCGAATAGATGAATTCCACGGGTTGACCCGCTCCGGCAATCGGAACGTTGCGAAAGAATCGCTCGTATTCTGGGCATTCTCTTCTGTCTCCCTCCCCCGGGGCAGATCGGGAGTTCCATACCCTCACGGATAGTCGTTCTTACGCCTAAACAATACTCACGCTCTGCCAGCATTACAATCATCCCCCCGAGTCTGCGGTGCCACGACGCGTATTCACTAAGTGGAATAGAATCCCGGGGCAAGAGCTCTGTGATTGGGCTGGCAACCTCGAAGCGTGCAGCGCCTTCCCGGGGCCAGATCGTTCTCTTTCAAGCGGGTTGACATCAGCCAAGGGAAGGCCGACACTTAACGTCCGTGAATACACAAACCACGGGTGCGTAGTCGGACCGCGTAGTGTGCCTTCCAGGATCGCCAAGAGCTGATTTGGTGTATCCTGAACGGTGATAAGAGCGCATGGAGAGAGTGGATATGAAGATGAACGGCCGTAATGGAACGCGAGATATCGCCAAAGGCAAAAACAGAAGAGCCTTCACGTTGATTGAACTGCTGATTGTTGTCGCCATCATCGGCATACTCGCGGCCATTGCCGTGCCGAATTTCTTGAACGCGCAAGCTCGCGCCAAAATCGCCCGCGCCAAGGGAGATTTGCGATCCCTGTCGACGGCCCTCGAATCCTATCGTATCGACCACAACCGCTATCCCGAGCCCATACGCCCCTCCCGTTGGGAAACCTCGGACCACACCGGAACGTTGACGGAGCTGACCACACCCGTCTCCTACATCGCCGATGTGGACATCGAGGACCCGTTCGTGGTGCGCCGGTTTTGGCGTTCGTACGGTGACAAGTTCGTCCACCCCACCTACGTCTATGTCAACTACCGGGGCTTCTGGGGCAAGAGCTCTTCGGGGGGTGCGCCCGCACGGTACGGCACGACCATCAACGGAATGCCCGATGGCGTCACCATGTACTCCCGCGGGCCCGATGGCGTGAGCGGCGGCGCGGTCTTCTGGCCGCTCGAAAAGCAGTTTAACAACAGGGAGGTCAACCACGTGCTCTACGCGGGCTCCAACGGCTTAATGAGTAACGGCTGTGTCGCCTGGTTCTTGGGCAACATGATGAAGCCTGGAACCTGGGGTGGATAGAGCGGCCCTCCGACAGATTTAAACGACAGGGAATGTCAGGGAGCGACACTCTCGTCGCTGAACCGAGGATCGTGCAACAGACACGCCGCGCTGTGGTTCGGCCGAACCTCCAGCGTGGCCGGATCGTTCTTGTCGCACGCGTCGAAACACTTGTCGCAGCGGGGATGAAAACGGCACCCGGAGGGGAAATCCATCGGATTGGGCACCACGCCTTCGATGGTATGCAACCGGTCGACCGCCGGTGTATCCAGTTGAGGAATCGACTTGAGCAACCCCATCGTATAAGGATGCAGCGGGTTGTCGAAAATATCGTGCACCGAGCCCTCTTCGACCACATGGCCCGCGTACATCACCGCCACACGGTCGGCGACTTCCGCAATGACTCCTAAATCGTGCGTAATCAAAATCACCGCCGCGTCGGTCCGCTCTTTGAGTTCTTCCATCAACGCCAAAATCTGCGCTTGCACCGTAACATCCAAAGCGGTCGTGGGTTCGTCGGCGATCAGAAGGTCGGGATCGCAGGCGAGGGCCATGGCGATCATAACTCGCTGACGCATTCCGCCCGACATCTGGTGCGGGTATTCGTGCACCCGTTGCCGCGGCGCGGGAATCCGCACTCGTTCCATCATCTCCACCGCGTGGTCGAGCGCCTCTCTCTTCTTCATCCCACGATGGATACGGAATACTTCCGCGATCTGTTCGCCCACCGAAAAGACCGGATTCAACGCGGTCATCGGTTCCTGAAAAATGAGGGATATCTCGTTCCCACGAATCT
Source organism: uncultured bacterium (assembly GCA_964436365.1). GTDB lineage: Bacteria > Hinthialibacterota > Hinthialibacteria > Hinthialibacterales > CAYTDF01. Next base: position 4,460 of record CAYTDF010000459.1, read on the forward strand.
TTCGCATTGCCGGTTCGGGGAGTTCCAAAAGGTTCCGGCCTTTGAACCAAACCTCACCGCCCACGATCCGGCCCGGCGGCGAAGGCACCAAGCGGAGCACCGAAAGCGAGGTCACACTCTTCCCG
>CAYTDF010000460.1:0-4583 GCA_964436365.1 uncultured bacterium
CGGACGATGTCTCACCGCAGGAAGCGGAGCCGTTTCAAATCCTTCCCAGCCGAGTCGGAGAGCCCGGCCTACAACCGAACGTAACTTCAGTATCCCCAGACCTTTCACTCTGCTCCGACTGCCGGAGGGAGATGTTCGATTCCCAGGATCGGCGGTACCTGTATCCGTTCATCAACTGCACGAACTGCGGACCCCGGTTTACTATCGTTCTCGGCATCCCCTACGACCGGCCCCTGACCACGATGGCCGGTTTTGAGATGTGCTCGGAATGCCTTGAGGAATATGAAGATCCGTCCAATCGGCGGTACCACGCGCAACCGATTGCCTGCCCAACCTGCGGACCCCAACTCGCGTTCCACGACGCTTTGGGCCAGGCGAAAACGCTTGCACCAATGGTTGCAGCAAACGGAGTTCTGCTGCAACGTGGAATTCTGGCCATCAAGGGGATCGGCGGTTTTCACCTGGCCTGCGACGCCACCTGCGAAGAGGCCGTGCAGCGGCTGCGCGACCGGAAACGGAGGCCGAGCCGGCCCCTCGCGGTGATGGTCCCATCCTTGGAATACGCGCGGCGAGAATTTGTCCTTAGCCCATCCGAGGAAGGTGTTTTGAGCGGAGTCGAGAGACCCATTGTGCTTCTCCGGCAGCGTGAAGGCGGCGCGATGGCGCAGTCTATCGCTCCGGGATTGTCGGAAGTCGGCGTGATGTTGCCCTACACACCGATGCACGAGTTGCTCTTCGGTTCCCGAGGTGATGGTCCCGGAAGCGATGGCCGGAGTGCGATCCCGCCTCTGGTGATGACCAGCGGGAATCTCTCGGACGAGCCGCTCTGTATCGAGAACCGGGAAGCGATGGACCGGCTCGGCGGAATCGCGGACGGGTTCCTGCTTCACAACCGCGACATTGCCCGGCCGTGCGACGACAGCGTGGTGCGAGTTTGGCGAGGGCGAGTTCGGTTTATTCGTCGTTCGCGAGGTTACGTACCCACAGATGTCTCTCTGCCCGTGCCGTGCGGGCCTTCACAGACTCTTCCTTCGATCTTGGCGTTGGGCGGGGACCTCAAGAACACGTGCTGTTTGACACGCGGGAGACAGGCGGTGCTTTCCCAGCATTTGGGGGACCTGGAACTCACAGTGAGCCAAGAGCACGCGACGGGAAGCCGGGAGGATCTTCGCAAGCTCCTGACGGTGACACCCGAAATCATCGGGTGCGATTCGCATCCCGGATATGTCTCGCGGCGTATGGCCGATGAAGCCGCCGAGTCACTCGGAAAGCGGGATCTTCCCCGTGTCGATGTGCAGCACCACCACGCCCATGCGGCCGCGTGCCTAGCCGAACACGGCCATACCGAAGAGGCTCTAGCCCTGGTGTGGGACGGTACGGGATACGGTCTCGACGGTGCGATCTGGGGCGGTGAGATCCTGCAAGGCGATCTCGAAACCTTCCGCCGCGTGGGGGGACTGGAGCCGATCCCTCTTGTTGGCGGCGACCGTGCGGTGAAGGAACCGTGGCGAGTCGCGTTGGCCTGGGCGCGGCAAGCGATGCCCGACGATACACCCCGACTCGCGGATAGACTGTTCCCGGAAGTGCCCGAAGAGAAACTCGCTTTGGTTGCAGAAGCGCTGCAGAAGAAGTCACATTCCGCGATTTGCTGCAGCATGGGCCGTCTCTTCGACGCGGTCTCGGTGCTGGCGGGCTGGCCAGCCCAGGTTAGCTACGAAGGCGAGGCGGCGATGCTGATGGAAGAGGCGGCTCGAAAGGCGTCGACGGTTGACGCGTATCCAATTTCATTTGCGAAGCAGGGTGACATGCTCCAGTGGCAGCTTCAGCCCATGATGCGGAGGGTCATCGAAGATCGGCTTGGCGAGCGTGCGCCTGGTGAAATCGCACGAGCCTTTCACGAGGCTTTGGTGTTTGCGGCGCGGGAGTCGTTGCGCCGTCTTTCCCATGAGACCGGTCTGCGGACTGTGGCGCTGAGCGGAGGGTGTTTTCAGAATATGCTTTTGTTGGAGAGCCTCAGCGCCGGTCTGGAAGCCGACGGTTTTCAAGTGTTGGTTCACGAGAAGGTGCCCTGTACCGACGGCGGGATCGCCTACGGTCAGGCGGCGGTCATTGCCGGTCAGCGTTTCTATGCGGACACTTGACGGTTAGGTATGCGAATAGGGAACATTCAAGTGTGTGCCGACGGCCCCGCGCCCCTCGATACAAATTTGAACCTCGCGGTTCAAATCCACTCGGGAACACGGGATTTGTATCCTTGAATTGGCTTTGAGAAGCCAACTGCACGTATTCTGACAGACTCATTAAGACTCTGTTCTCCCTCCGGAAGGAATGAGAGATGTGTTTGGCGATTCCGATGACGGTCGAATCCGTGGATGAAGGTACCTGCGTGGCTGGGTACGGCGGTGTTCGGACGTCGGTGCAGACGGCGCTTGTGGACGACGTACAGGTCGGCGATTCGATTCTGGTGCACGCCGGTTTCGCGATCGAGAAACTCGATCCTGAAGAGGCCGAGCGGACCATGGAGCTGCTGCGCGAACTCGGCCAGATCCACGAAAGCGAACGCCAGGCGGATGTGGCTCGCCTCAAAGAGGACGCACCGTGACCTCCTCCGACACACCTGTATCGACCGCTTGCCCCCGGCAGGCCTTCCGCGACCCGGAACACGTGGCCGCGTTGCGTGCCGAGATCGAGATCTTGGTGGATCGGCCGATGACCTTCATGGAGGTTTGCGGGACGCATACTCGATCTATTTTTCAGTACGGTTTGCGTCAGGTTCTTCCCGAACCGCTCACCTTGCTCTCCGGCCCCGGATGCCCGGTCTGTGTTACGGCGGACGGGTATGTTGAACGCGCCCGGCAACTGGTGGAGATGGAGGATGTGACGATCTGCACGTTCGGCGATCTGCTTCGCGTGCCCGGCGCGAGTGGCTCCTTGGAACAGGCACGCGGCGAACACGCGGCGGATGTCCGTGTGGTCTATTCGCCATGGGACGCGCTGAAGGCGGCGGAGAAGCAACCGGAACGGCGCTTCGTTTTTCTCGGCGTGGGTTTCGAGACGACCGCTCCGCTGACAGCCGCGACGATTCAGGCCGCGCATTCCAGGAATGTCACCAACTTCTTCGTTCTCTCCGCGCATAAAACGATGCCTTCGCCGATGCGGGCTTTGGCCGCTGGAGGCGAGATCGCCTTGGACGGTTTCATTTGTCCGGGTCATGTGAGCGCGATTATCGGCACGGAGCCGTATCGGTTTCTGGCGGAAGAGTACGGTAAGCCGTGTGTGATCGCCGGTTTCGAGCCGACGGATGTGTCGCAAGCGATCGCGATGCTGACCCGGCAGGTGCGCGAAGGCCGGGCGGAAGTCGAGAATCAGTACGCGCGGTTGGTGCGCCGCCCGGGGAACCTGAAGGCTCGCGCGGTGCTGGACGATGTGTTTGAAGCACGCGACGACGAGTGGCGCGGCTTGGGAGTTGTCCCCGGAAGTGGTTTGGGACTCCGAGAGCGATTCGCCGCGCACGATGTAGAACGTTGGGACCTACCGCCACTGCCTGAGTCAGCTCCGCCGACGGGCTGCCTGTGTGGCGATGTACTGCGCGGGGCCAAGCGTCCCGAAGAGTGTAGCCTTTTCGCGGACAGCTGTTCGCCCGAACGTCCGCACGGTCCGTGCATGGTTTCCAGCGAAGGTACGTGTAATACTCATTACCAATTCAGCCGTTGAAGATCCCTCTAGAATTTTGCCCAGTTGAGGATAGGGACGGATGGTAGCACCGTGAGTGTAAGCGAGCTGACTGTGCTCAGGTTTCCGGCTGGATCTTCGATGTAAAAGCCTATCGCGTACCCACCCGAGGGAGCGTCCGCGCCAAACTGCGCTCTGGGGAAATCCTCGAGGGTGATGCGATGCCGCTTCGACTGTGGATCATAGGGAAGTTCGATGACGGTTTGATCGAGTGAATTGTCATCCCCTACCGGCACTGTAATAACAGCGAAGGCGTTCAAGTTTGAAGAGTCGAACGTTTCGGTGTCCCGGTCATAGCCAGATTCATCCTGAGTCTGAACAAAAAGCGTAGGCGATTCGCCATAAAGGTGTGTCTGGTCTTCGGAGGTTTCCACGATGAGCGGAGCATTGCGATCCTGAAGAGTAGAAATCCCGCCTTGGTGAACTGTCGATCCCAGAAAGATATCATGCATCTCCTGGGGCATCTGCGCGGGAATCGGTTCTGGAAATTGCAGCACAGCCCCACCCTGAAGCCGGGTCAAACTCGAGGTTGCCTGCTCGTGTGCCCGGCCTAGCGACAATCCCTTGGAAACTGCATCCGCTAACAAACGTGTATAAGAAAAGAATTCACCGGATTGCACAGAGACTCCAGACAGGTTTACGCTATATTGGCCATGTCCCGTGCTCGTCAGGACATACCCATCCGGGCCATCGACGAGATTCGAAAAGCCTTCCTGGACCATCTGTTGGCGGATAATTCCTGACTGGGGTGCTTCAACGATGAAGACGGTTTTGCCCTCACGCCCCCATCCGGTAAGCAGTTGGTGGCGCAGCTGCATCCAATCTCTAATGTCGGTTGGCAAGACTGTTTC
>CAYTDF010000461.1:0-2522 GCA_964436365.1 uncultured bacterium
GGGCTCCGGGAAAATTGCGACTCTTTCGTAATGATGTCGTTCCAGCTGTTACTAGGATTAAAGGTATTCCAATCGTTACGGCCATCAGAGTAGCGAGGACGACCCGATCGGATTTGGGATCCGGACAGGCAGCCGAGATCGAGGGCTTCGCTAAAGTTGGGAACAGCAAGCTGCGGGCGATTGCTGACGATGAACTTTAATGAGGTTCCGATTTCGTCGTCGTCACAAGTGTGGCCTTCAAGCCATGTTCCGCCCGTGGCTGTCTCCGCTGTTAATGTGACTGTCTCCTGATTGGGTAAGTCGACAGCATAAACAGGCGGATTCACGACTTTCGCCATGATGAGCGGAGTGTCGGTCTCTGCATCGTCATCATTGGATAAGTCGACAGCATAAAGAGGCGGATTCACGACTTCCGCTACTGCGAAGACCGGAGTGTCGGTCTCAACGTCATCGGTAGTCGCTTCGTCGTCAACGGTAGGTACTGCTGCTTCAGGTGATTCGTCTGGAGATGTCGTGCTCGCATCGTCAAGCTCCGCCAGCTCTTCGTTAGGCTCGACTTCGGTCTCTCCAAAGAACTCGACGTGGGTATCTTCATCTAGTTCGGTGTTTTCGACTTGATCCTGTTCGGATTCAACGATGATGATCCGGGGATCTTCTTCCGGATAGGCGTGGTAAGTCTCGCAGCCCGTCGTCATTAAGAGGACAGCAGCGATGCCTCCGATAAGTGTTAAAGTTAATTTAGTATCAAAAAGTTTAGTGTGTTTCATGATTAGCGTCTCCTTCTGGGGGTTTAGTATTGCAAAGGAAATGCCAATCTGATGGCCCACGAAAAATCTCTTAACTAGATGTAATTATTGATGATTTATGCTTTGTCTCATCGGCGGCAATAGAGGCTGTTTGGGCAAAAATGCTCAAAAAGTTAGCAACAATATCTAAGCAACTGAAATCACTTGAGAAATCAGTCACCAGTATTCTGTGCAGAAGTGTTCAAGAATGATTAGCGAAGCGTCACGGTGCCCTCGAGTGGCGTTTCCGCGAGGGTTTCGCCATTCCGCACGATGCGGAGTGAACATTCCCCGCTGCGGCAAGCCAAGTCCTGCAGCGCTTCATTGCTGATTCCAATAAGGCATCGGGCCGACTCAAGGCTCATGTAGGGCACGGTGCTTCCGTCTTGACGAAGCAGCACGATCTCATCGCCGGGTTGAAATCGGGAGAGCTGCTCTGTGTTCTCGCCCAGCGCAATGATATTTCCTTCGGCGCTGTCTGGTCTCCAGAGCAGATCGAGAGGTGACGACGCGATGGCGGATTCATCTGGCGGGCATGAGGCGTTTGCTTCTTCCGGCCATGCCTCGAAAGAAAGCGACATGACTTCGTCGGTCCGAAAACTTGCGTCGGGGTAGCTCCAATCCTCTTCAGAGGCCTGCTGCACCGCTAAGTGCAAGCGCTCGCCTTCGCTCAGTCGCACATCTCGTTCCAAGTCGAATCTCGGGACTTCATTAAAGAAGAAGATTGCTTCGAAGCCACTGCGTCTCGTCGCCCAATCCACGGCGAACTGTCTAAATGTATCGCGGGAGAGAGAGGGAAGCAGGTCCGGATGGGCGCGGTAGCTCGTTATACCAAAATGTGGTGTGATGACACGCTCGGCATCGATTTCGTCAAGCCGATAGAAGGAGTTCTGCGCGTCCATGACGGATGGAAAGATGCTGCCGTAATCGTATTCGTCCGAAACAAGATGGTTGTGATAAAAATAGACACGGTCGTCTTCTTGGGTTCGGGTCTCCAGAAGCAAATCAATCAGTTCGGTTCGAACGCCTGTCGTTGTTGCATGTAAATCCCCGTTGACGATATTTTCAGAGCCGTTTCCCACCTCGTACCAGGTGACGGATCCGTCGTGGCCCTCGACGACGAAGAAGCGTTCCTCGAATTCGGCCTCTGACAGGGACTCCCGAAGCATGCCATGAAAGACTTCGATAGAGGGAGCCTGTCCCCACTGGTGCAAACCGTCATCGCTATTGACGGAAGGTGATTCAGTGAACACAAAAATCTCCGATCCGACGACGATGTCCCGCGGACCTGTCTTGAAGATTCGAGGGCAGAAGTTTCCTCGACAAAGAAAACTGCTGGGGCGGGGGTTCGGATCCGTTTGAAACTGAGTTCCGTCTGGAGGAGACCCCCCGCCCACAACAGTTACCCCATCTCTGGGGTGGTGATGCTCCTTATTAGGAGTATGAGTCCCGATACTGTGATCGGAAAAAATTTTAGAAATCTCAGACATTTGATCGCGTTTAATGAGCGTTTCTTAGATCCTGCATGAGATGAAGGTATTCTAGGTTGTCGTCGGAAATACCCCAAAACTGCCCCACATCTGCGTTGCTTAGTTCACTGAGGACCGGAAATAGATCGGGATTGTTGAGCAGCCGCTCGCGGGCCAAATCATATTCTCCTATGTCAGTGTTGGGGTCATCGATACCGATGGTGACCGCTTCGATGTCCTGAATGACCTCGTCGTTGAGAACGTTTTG
>CAYTDF010000461.1:2532-4583 GCA_964436365.1 uncultured bacterium
AAAACGCAGCGTCTCGCGAAGAGGTTCGGTATCACTGATTCCCGTCCACTGAGTAAGTGCAGCCAATTCATTCTGGTCCATATTCTCTAGGGCCGCGAGGTACTCAGGGTTTTCAGCAAATTGCGTTATGAGTTCCTCTTCAGCCGCTTCAACCTGTCCTTCAGGCGCAGTGAGATCGGCGACTACGATAAGGTTCTCCACGATCTCGTTCGGGAGCGTGACTTGTGAACGCTGCGGTACGGAAGTAGATGTTCTAGGCGAAGTGCTAGCGAAACGTCCCACACTTGTGTTGAGCCCGCGTGTCGCATCATTTTGTTCGAGGGCGGCAAGGCTACGACCACTCTCTTGGGCCACGAGCACCGGTGCCGGTGCTGCGTGGCCCTCTTGAGCTGCCGAGAGCGGTTCTTGACCATGTACCGCAAGATCATGGGGTGCGTTTGATGAAATTGTTAGTGGATTGCTCATAATTATTATTCCTCGTCTGGACTCCATCAATATTTACTAGGACACTCGAATATTTCTCCCGTGGAGACAGAAATCTCGGGCCGGATCTAAGGGATGTTCGTCGGCAGACATTTCGTCACAGGCGTCCATGCACTCCTCTTCTTCAGCGGGATCATCTACACACTGCTCTGAGCAGTGTTGCTGGCATGAAAGGACCCTTATGTGATCTTTAGTCACTCTCAGCAATTGCCGTGCTCTCTGCAAACTGTCACGAATTTCCTTTGTGGGCAGTCTATCGGAGGCATTCGGCGTCTCTACAGTCTCATGTGGATCTTTAGAGAGATCTTCAATCATGCAATTATTTTGGCACTGTTGAAAATCATATATATCTTGACGGGAGCCCGGCTCGTACTCTTCACAGCAAGTCTGCAGGCACTCAGTAGGCTCATTCGCGCAGAGCGATTCGACCGTGATGTTGCTCTTCACGGTGAGATCGCGTTCGGCTTTAGTCTTTTGGAATGAGTTCATGATCTGATGGGGTCGGATAAACCCGTCACGAATCGAGTCCGCATGGACATTGCTGATTACGGACAGGCCAAGCAGGCTTGCTGCGGCAACGATAGTGATCTTTAATTTAAAATTCATAATTACTCCTCCAGTGTAAAAATCGGTCGGGACGGGATCCCTTGGGAGTTCACCTCCCTACTCGCGAAGGGTATGTGGGATCCCGTGTCCCGCCGATAGATGCTTACTAAAGCAAGGACAATGCCAAGCCGGGAGATTGAGCCAAATGTTTCTGAACTGTTTGGAATCATTGGATAATTTTTGACATCCCGAAACGAAACAGCGTCGGCAGCGCGGGCGTTATCTGGGCAGAAATGTCTGGATTCAGGAAATCATCAGGTAATCATTTGAAATGATTAGTTTAATTCACTCCCCACAATATTGTGCAGAATTGTAAGACTGCATTGTTCGGAGGGGGACGCTGTGCGACAATCGCTTTATGCGTTACGAGCGATTGCGTGCATTGGGATCCGGGGCGACGGCGGAGACAGTGCTCGCAACGGACCACTTGAGAGCCGGGCGACAGGTCGCCCTCAAAATCTTTCGCGAGGAGTGGGCCAAAGAACGGCCTGACATGATCGATCATGAATTCCAGGTTCTCGCTGCGTTGTCTCATCCTTACATCGCTTCGATCGAGGACTTTGGCGCGGAAAACGGAGCCCCATACCTCGTGACTGAGTTGGTCGCGGGCGAAACGCTGACCGATCACTTGCAAGACGCCGACCTCAATACGGTGATCTGGCGTTTTACTGAACTACTTGAGGCGCTGGACTACTTGTATTTTCGCAATGTGGTCCATCTAGATCTCAAGCCGCAGAATGTTTTAGTCGAAGAAGCGAGCACGGGTCATGGCACCCGTGTTAAGCTGATCGACTTTGGACTAGCGTCGCTCTGCACGGAGCAGGCCGGTGCCGACAACGAGGCGATCGGTACGCCACCTTATACGGCGCCCGAGTTTGCCCTGCGACGCGGCGTCGATACGCGGAGCGACCTCTATTCAGTCGGCGTCCTGCTGTACCGGGCCCTCGCAGGCAAAGCCCCCT
>CAYTDF010000462.1:0-832 GCA_964436365.1 uncultured bacterium
GCTCAAATGCATTCTATCACACACGGATGCAAAAGCTACCTGGGAAATCCGGGATAAAGCGTCTCTCAAAGCGGGAAGCCATCTCCGATACGACCCTGCCCCCTGTCATTCGCCCTGAGCGGAGAGGACAGCGGCTCTGTTGGCGTCGACGGGGAGGGCTGCGAGGGGGAGATTAGACCGCAGCGCAGAATATTGTTAATCTCACCGATCTTCTCGGCCAGGTAGAGCCCTGTTTAGCAAGGGCGACAGGCCGGAGGAGAGACCAGACAAAGGGTACGGACGGAAGAAGTGAGCTTTAACTCTGTCGTTTTGGCCAAACAGGTCCCGGACACCAAGAATATCACCGGAGAGGCGATGCGCGCGGACGGTACAGTCAACCGCTCGGCGTTACCCGCGGTCTTCAATCCGGACGATCTCTGCGCGTTGGAGTTAGCCCTCCAGTTCCGCGACACGCACGGTGGCACGGTCACCGTGGTCACCATGGGGCCGGTGCGGGCGACAGATATCCTCGAGGACGCTTTGTGCCGAGGCGCGGACCGCGTGCTGGCCCTCACCGACCGGCGCTTCGCGGCGGCTGACACCCTGGCCACGTCGTACACCCTCTCCAAAGCGATTAAGAAACTGGGCATGCCGGATATCCTCTTTTGTGGACGGCAAGCCATTGACGGCGACACGGCCCAAGTCGGACCGCAGCTCGCCGAGAAACTCGGTATCCCGCAAGCCTGTTACGTGCGGGAACTCTGGGTCGAAGACGGTAAACTGCGGGTCAAGCGAGAGATCGAAGGCGGCCATGAGGTCTTGGAACTGCCGAAACCTTGTCTGCTCACCGTCA
>CAYTDF010000462.1:842-4577 GCA_964436365.1 uncultured bacterium
GCCCGGCCTCCGAGTGCCAAGAAGATTCTCAAATACAAACGCGCCAAGAGTCCGTTGATGCTACAGAACGAGTTGAAGCGGCAGTATCCGGACGCCAACGAGAACGAACTCGAGTTACGCTTCGCGGATGAGAGGCGTTCCCTGGATGAGCGCGGCCTATTGTTCCCTCTCTGGGGCGCGGACGATTTAGATATCGAACTCGACCGCATCGGGTTGATGGGCTCGCCCACCCGCGTCAACAAGATATGGAGCGTCAGTCTACTGGGCGGCGAAAGCAAGGAAATTCCCCCCACGGAAGAAGGGGTTTCTTCCATGATCCGTGAGTTGGTTGAGGATCATATTCTGGGGTAGTCGATCATTCCAAGAAGTTTCAAGAAGGTCATGGCGAAAAACGAAGTCTGGGTATTCGCGGAACAAGAAGACGGTGTCCTGAACACCGTAGCGCTCGAGCTACTCGGGAGGGCCAGGGAACTGGCTGGCGTCCTCGGAGTGGAGGTTGGAGCCGTGTTGTTGGGGCATGAGTGCGGCGCGCTGGCCGACCGGTTGACCGCGCACGGGGCGGACCATGTCTATTACACGAACCATGCGTCGCTACGCCTTTTCCGGACGCTCCCCTATGCACGAGTGATTTGCGATCTCGTCCGCGAGCACCAACCGCAGATTGTGATCTACGGTGCGACCTTTGTCGGCCGCGACTTAGCCCCGCGTGTCGCATCCGAACTGCAGACAGGGCTCACCGCAGACTGCACCGACCTACAGATCGGGGAGTACAAGAACACCTCCACCGGCGAGGTCCACGACAAGGTGCTCTATCAGATCCGGCCTGCGTTCGGTGGCAACGTGATCGCCAACATCGTCGGACCCAACCACCTGCCGCAGATGGCCACTGTCCGCGAAGGCGTCATGAAGATGGAGAAACCGGACACGAGTCGCAAAACCGACCTGATTCCGGTCACGCCCAACCTGACCGACGTCGAAGAAGTGGTGCAAATCATCGAACGCCATCAGGTGCCGCGCTCGGTGGACCTGAGGAAATCACCCATCATCGTCTCCGGCGGAGCCGGGGTCGGCAGCAAAGAAGGGTTCGAGATGATCCGCGAGCTGGCGGATGTGCTCGGGGGCTCGGTCGGCGCCAGCCGCGCCGCGGTCGATGGCGGATACATCGGAAAAGATCACCAAGTCGGCCAGACCGGAACCACGGTTCGGCCACGGCTTTATATCGCCTGTGGGATCAGTGGCGCGGTTCAACATCGTGCCGGGATGCAGGAATCCGCGAAGATCGTCGCCATCAACACCGATCCCGAGGCTCCGATTTTCAGCTTCGCTCATTACTCCATCGTGGGAGACCTCAACCAGGTGCTTCCCATGATGATTCGGGCCTATCGCGATCACTAAGCCAGACGAATATAACGAATCGAAACCGTCTTCCGAGACGTATGTTTTCCAGCAAGGATAGTCGCTTGTCATGGTCAACTTCTTCACTGACACACCCGACCTACTGTTTCACCTAAAAAACGGCGATTGGCGTGACATCGTCGTGCGCAAAGAGGAGGACTTCGCCGACGCGGGCAAGTTCGACGATGCGCCGAACGATTATGAGGACGCGATCGACAACTACGAGCGAGTGCTCGAGCTGATGGGCGAGATCTGCGGCGAGCGCATCGCACCCCGCGCCGCCGAGGTCGACGAAGAAGGCTGTCATCTGGAGAACGGCAAGGTCCGATACGCCGCCGGTGTCCAGGCCGCCATCGAGGAACTCTCCCAAGCCGACCTGATGGGTTTCACCATGCCCCGGCGGTACGGCGGGCTGAACCTCCCCACCTTCATGTACAACATCGCCATCGAGATGGTCTCCCGCGCCGATGCCAGCCTAATGACTCTCTTCGGGCTCCAAGATATTTCCGAAACCATCTACGCTTTCGCCGACGAGGTCAGTTGCGATGAGTTCCTCCCCAAGTTCTGCACCGGAGAAGTCACCGGGGCCATGGTTCTGACTGAACCTGACGCGGGCTCCGATCTGCAAGCGGTGGCCTTACGCGCCGAGGAAGACAAAGAGAACAACTGCTGGCGGCTCAACGGTGTCAAGCGCTTCATCAGCAACGGCTGCGGCCACATCCTGCTGGTTCTGGCCCGAAGTGAGAAGGTGGCGGGCGCGCGCGGACTCAGCCTGTTTCTCTGCGAAGCCGACGAAACCGTCCGCATCCGGCGTCTGGAAAACAAACTCGGCATCAAGGGCTCGCCGACCTGCGAAATGCAGTTCACCAACACCGAGGCCCGTCTGGTGGGCAAGCGACGGCGCGGCCTGACCCAATACATCATGTCACTGATGAACAGCGCACGCTTGGGCATCGCCGCCCAGGCGGTGGGCATCGCCCGCGCGGCCTACGGCGAGGCGCTCGACTATTCGAAATCCCGCGAGCAGTTCGGTAAGAGAATTTTCGACATGCCCCCGGTGGCCGACATGCTGGCCGAGATGAAAGTCAAGATCGAGGCCGGGCGCACACTCAACCTTGTCACTTGCAGGGACGTCGATCTTGAGCGTTTCTTGGAAGAGGAGATGGATTCCGGGAAGGTGAAAGACCGGGATCAAATGAAGGCCATAAAGACGCGACAGACCGCCTGCAAACGCCGGGCGGCGATGTTGACCCCCATGGCCAAATTCTTCAACACCGAAATGTGTATGGAAGTCACCACCAACGCCATCCAAGTTTTGGGTGGCAGCGGTTACATGAAGGATTATCCTGTCGAGCGCCACTTCCGCGATGCCAGGATCACGCCGATCTACGAAGGCACGACTCAACTTCAGGTCGTCGCCTCCATCTTGGGCGTCACCAGTGGAACCTGGGCCGACATGCTCGCAAAGATCGATGCGCAGGTCGCCGAAACGGCCGATGCGGAATGTCTGAAGACGCTCCGTGAAGAAGTCGAGCGGGTCAAAGAAACCATCGTTGCGTTCAGCGAAAAGGACGAACCCTTCCGCCAGTTGTACGCGCGCGACTTGGTGGAAGCCGCCGTCGATCTGCTCAACGCGTACCTGTTGCTCGACTCCGCCCGGCATGCGGATCGTAAGAAGTTGATTGCGCAACGCTACATCGCTCATGCCCTGCCCCGCGTTCAGTTGAATCGCGAGCGGATCCGCCGTGGCGAACAGAGCACTCTCGACAGCCTGGAAGAGATTCTCGACGAGACCACCGAGTAGTCGGCATTGTAGGCCAAACGCGTGCACGTCAATTCTTGTGCTAAACTCTCCTCAACTGGAAAGTCACAACCAGTGGCGATAGAGGATTGATGATGGCGACGATGAATTTCAACACTGCAAATCAGACATTCCGGCAGTTGCTAGGAAACGGCTTGTACTACCGCGTTCCGCCCTTTCAACGGGATTATTCGTGGACTGAGGATGAGTGGGACGACCTCTGGCAAGACATTCTCGGTCTGTCTGAGGCAGACGGTGAGCCGGTCCACTACATGGGCTATCTGGTGTTGCAGTCCCCCGATACCAAACACTTCAACATTATCGACGGTCAACAGCGGATCACCACCATCAGCGTGATGATCCTTGCTGGGTTGGGACATCTTCAGGAGCTGATAAAAGACGGGTTGGACGCGGACAACAACACCAGGCGGAAAGAACAGCTCCAAAGCAGTTACATTGGCTATCTCGACCCGGTGAGTCTGGTGGCAAGTTCCAAACTGGAGTTGAATCGCCACAACAATCGCTATTATCAAAACTAT
>CAYTDF010000463.1:0-4567 GCA_964436365.1 uncultured bacterium
CTTCCTTATTATCCACGTGATGCTTGTGTTCGCGGGCAGTCATATCTCTGAGTTCATAGAGATGGGGCAGGATCTCTTGCCGGGGCCGACCAAGAAGAACCAGAACATCGATGAGGTCCTGCTGCGCATTCCGTAGCGAATTGGGGGAGACGTCATCGGAAACCGTGTCGTCGCACTCATCGATGATACGTTGGAAGGAGGCGCGCGCGACCTCGTAATCCTTCTCCACAATCCAGGCAATCTCGGCGTAGATGGCCAACCCCGTGACTCCACCCAAGTTGTGAGGAAAATAGCGCTCAACCGCTTCTAGACAGACCGCTTTCGACTCCTCCGTACGGCCCGCCTTGCGCAAGGCGTACGCGTGTTTGGTCAGGAAATGGGCGATCTCTTTGCCGGGAATGTGCGCGCGCTTCTTGGGGTCGCTGATGAAGCCCTTCTCGACCATGAACTCGGTCACACACAGCCTCCGGTTTTTCGGGTCATTGTAAAACCTCCCTAAACGATGGGTGATAAGCCCCGTCATGTTGAAGACGAACAGGGGCCGATCCTTGTTGCGCCGCCAAAACTCGTCGAGACCGGCACAAGCAGCGTCCAAGTCCTCGCCATCGAGGAAGTGTGCGGTCGCGATATAGAGAGGAATGTTGCGCACTTCACCGTAGGTCTTCTCGTCCGTAGAGCCTTCTCGCTCTGCGAGCCCCTTGTCGATCTCTTGCAACAACGCGACCGCTTCCGAGTGACGTTCGTCAGCCATCAGACAGAAGGCCTCGGCGATCCGCCTGTACTCGGGATGCCCGGGGACTTCGGGGATTTCGGCGATTCGTGGATAGACGTCTTGCACGGCCGACGCGTGCGGCTCTTTCCAAGTCAAGTTCCAGAGCCGGTAGAAAAGATGACTCATCATGTTCCATTCGGCATCGGGAACCGGATTGTGGGGTCCGGTCATCACCTCGTATTCGAGAATCGCCGCGTCGCCGTAACGCCCGACTTCGTCAAGCCCCTCGGCGTAGTAGCGGAACGCCATACGATTGTGACTCGTATCGGGAGCGCTCCATTTACCCTCGATCGCGGTACGGAACAAGGCATCGGCGGCGGTCGGGACCCCCTGCCTCAACAACATCCGGGCCCGCACCAACCAGGCCTTACGTACAATCGATTGGCCGGTATCGACATTGTTCCTCCGCACGAAACCATCCATGACGTCGAGCGCTTCGTCCGTGTTTTCGAGCGGTCTTGACATCTCCAGCAGATCCCGGATGGCTCTGCCAATGACCGCTTCGTCGGTCGCGCTCCTAACCTGGGTCACCGCACGGGCGTAACGGGTTCGGAAGGAGAGTCCCTTCTTGCCGTATTGATAGGCTTCAAGCGTCCGCGCGACGCCATCTTCGGTGAAACCTTCCGTATCAGTTCCTTGCGCCAACCCCGCTGGCGCGCTCCCTACGGATAGCCAGATTGCGAAGAGACCCAACTTCCAATGATTCATCGACTCGACCTCGTCTTTCTTACGGAAATTGGCCTCGGACTGTCTGGTTTCTTCGAAACCAGCGACAGGCACTGTGCTTCTTTCTTGAAAGCAATGGCCCGTCGCCCCCGGGTCCCTCATCTTTAGGACAATTAACGGATCACCACGGTGTTCGGTCACTTGGGGAGGGTGCGTTTCGCCAAACCCGCTTATGTTAATAAGTTAGCACAAGCAGGTGACTCGCGTCAGCCGCTTCTCTGGTTTTCTTGGGGGGGAGGATCCGGGAGTTCAGGGAGGAGGTTTGGATGGATTGGTCCCGTATGCCCCACACACCCAGGGTTTCAACCCTGGGCTATTGTCGTTCGTCCAAAGGACGAAAGGGGAAGAAGACTATATCTTTTTCTTAAAGGCAACGTCAACCAAGCTGCGGCTCGATTTCACTCGGGGACGCGGAGTGGAGGGACAGGGCTGGGGGTTCTACTCGCTGCGGCCGTAGCGGTCGTTGAACTCATCCTCCAACATGGACATCACCACGATGTCCTCATACTTGCCACGCGTGAATCCGGAATGGCGCAGAAGACCCTCGCGCATGAAACCCATGGACTCGTACAAGCCGACGGCGCGCTCATTGAAGGCATAAACCCTCAGCCAGACACGGTGCATGTTCAGCTCCTCAAAACAGAACCGTGTTTGAGTCAAGAAAGCGTCCTTGCCGTAGCCCTTGCCACGGACATCGGTCACAAGATGGATGCCGATTTCGATCGAGCGGGAGCGCTCGTCGAGCCCCATGCTGACGGTGTAGCCGATGGGCTTGTCATCGACCTGGACGATGAAGGTCTTGCCATCGCGCCGGTGCGCCTGCCCGGCATGCCAACAACGCTGCTCCTCCTCGGAAACAGGCCAAGCCGAACAATGCCACAACGCCATTTCGGGGTCGTTCCGCCAACGCCGTAACCGCTCCAAATCGCGGTCCTCAACCGCCCGCAAAACAACTCGCTCACCGAGAATCATGGTTCCGTCTCCGATTGCTGGATCGTTCGAGAAAGTCTACACCCAATTGGGGCGATCTCGCAAAAACGGCCACCTCAGAAAACTCACCGTCCTCAACCGGCATGTGGGCGGTTCCGTAGAGAACGTTGGAGAAACGCTCTAGCCTGCGGAGACGACCCCAAATACGATTGGCCTCGCCGGAAACCGCGGCGAAACGCCGTTCTCAGGAGATTCCCGTGTCCCCTCAACAGTTCACCCTCGGTCATAGCCCCGATCCCGACGACGCCTTCATGTTCTATGGAATGGCCAAAGGAAAGATCGATACCGGCGACCGTCGCTATCAACACATCCTGCAAGACATCGAAACCCTGAACCGGCGCGCCGAACGGAGCGAACTGGATATCACCGCCATCTCGCTCCACGCGTACGCCTATGTCTGCGAGAACTACGCGCTGATGCCCTGTGGGGCGAGTATCGGCGACGGATACGGGCCGATTGTGGTCTCCCGGAACCGAATGGCGCTGGACGCGCTGAAATCGCACACGATCGCCATCCCCGGCACGATGACCACCGCGTTCCTGGCTCTGCAACTCTGTGTGGGCAAGGTGGAATACGAAGTGATGCCCTTCGACGAGATCATCCCGGCTGTGGCGGAAGGGCGTGTGGAGTGCGGGTTGATCATCCACGAAGGCCAGCTGACCTACGCGGAAGCGGGGTTGTTCGATGTGGTGGATGTGGGCGTGTGGTGGAAACAGGAGACCGGACTGCCGCTGCCCCTGGGCGCGAACGCGGTTCTGCGATCGCACGGGCCGGAACTGATGGGCCTCATGGGCCGGGACCTCCTGGCCAGCATCCGTTACGGTCTCGATAACCGTAAGCCCGCGGTCGAACACAGCCTGGCGTACGCCCGCGACATGAACGAGGAACTCGCCGACCGATTTGTGGGCATGTACGTCAACGATTACACGCTGGATTTCGGCCCGGAAGGACGTAAAGGCGTGGAAGAGCTGCTCACACGGGGATTCGACGCCGGTCTCATCCCCCGGCGTCCCGAGGTCGAGTTCGTAAAACTCGCGGATTGAGCGTCGCCTGAACGACACTCCACAATTACACTGGAGACGCTTGCGCCACCCGGTACGGGAAGGCATACTACCCCGCTCAGGTGCCGAAAGGGTTATCTCTCATGGTCAGTCCAGAATTGCTCGAAATTCTTGCATGTCCCCTGGGGAAAGTTCCTTTGAAACTCTCCGACGACGGACAAGAGCTGATTTGTGAGACCTGTGGACTTCGCTATTCGATCCAGGACGACATCCCAGTTCTGATCCTGGAAGAGTCCAAACTGCCCGAAGGGGTCGCAACGCTGGACGATGTGGTCTGTAATGGGCGTAGCGGCAAAGATCGCTATCGGTAATCCTTGACCATGTTGGACCTCTGAGGCGGTGACGCCTTAGGGTGTCAGGACCCCGGCAACAAACTCGATCAACGAAACGGAGAGGATTCAATGTCCCGCCGCTGCTATATCACCGGTAAAAAGCCCGCCTCGGGCAACAATGTCAGTCACGCTCACAACAAGACGCGTCGTCGTTTTCTGCCCAACTTGGTCAAGAAGACACTGATGATCGACGGCCAGAAGAAGAAAGTCTGGATCTCTACCCGAGCGTTGCGGACAATGACGAAGAACGGGACGTTCGAACTGTAGGTTCGCGAATACCGATGCCCGATGTTGCCCGGGCCCGTTCCCACGATTCTTGAAGTCAGGTTCAGGTTGACCGCAGGGCGTCGCGCCCATGCTTACGCCCCATGGGGGAAGTGCGTCCAGTGAGCGCCCGCCGTCGTAGAGCAGCAGTCCGATGGGCGTGAGCGCCCATCCTCCGCACGTGGATTTCCATCTACAATGCCGGTAATTCATCCTCGCGCGCGTCCTTCATCAGTCCCTCTAGTCTCTGATATTGAAATACCTATCTAGACATACGTCAGGTGGTAGGTCGAGTAATACCCAGGATAATAACATCCTCAACAACCTTAAATAACTTAGGTTACATATATTTCAGCCCTGATCCCCAGGAAGAGTCAATCCCATTTCTAGTTGATTTTAGGCGGCTCCTTCTGTCTTCATTT
>CAYTDF010000464.1:0-4567 GCA_964436365.1 uncultured bacterium
GTTCCATCCTCGCGCGTCCAGCAGGGACGGTATGGATCCGGGCGCGGGAGCATATGCATGCCGGGAGCCCTTGCGGCGCCATAGACGGACGAACGCACATGGCCCAGCGAGACAGACCCGTATGTTTTCCCATGGTAGTCGTAGAAACAGCTCAATAGTTCGCTCTTTCCGGTAGCCGCGCGGAGCACCCGCATCCCTGCTTCAACCGCCGTCGTCCCGGAATCGTAAAACTGAAAGCCATTGAGATCGCCGGGGAGAACCTCGGCGAGTTTCTCGACCAGTTGGGTCTTGATGGGCGTGGTGAAATCATGACAATTCATCAGGCGTCCTGCCCATTTCTGAACCGCTTCCGTAACTTTTGGATGGCAATGGCCCAACGTCGTAACATAGATACCCGATGAAAAATCGATGTAACGGTTGCCATCAACATCGGTAAGCGTACATCCGTTGCCTGAATCAAACACCACAGGAAAGAGCTTTACCTGCCCGCTGAGACCCTTGAAATACTGTATGCAGCGGCCATGCAAATCCTGAGAACGGGGCCCGGGGAGGGCGGTCGTAATTGCCGGGCAGGTTTCGAGGTCGATGCGGGCCCACTCGAGGGATGAAGGGGACGAGAGAGAAGCCATTATGAATAAATCCTTCCGGGTCAAGCCACAAACACGGTGGCACTCTATTGGAATAGACTGGCAGTCTGTGAAAGCCGGGGCTAGAGTAGCATGAGGTTGAAAAAGGATGAGTGCAACAAACAGCTTAGTAGCAGGCGCGGCGCAAGTTGATGTCTCTCCCGGAGACTCACAGTTTCTCTATGGCTATCCTCACGTCGAGCGGTGGAGCGAGGGCGTCCACGATCCACTCCTGGCTTCCGCTCTGTATCTTTCCGACGGCGGCACAGAGGTGGTTTTTGCTTCGTGCGACATTATCTACATCAGCAAGGCTATGACGCAAAAGGTCCGTGAGCGGATCGCGGACTCTACGGGAATCCCCCCCGCGAATGTCATGGTCACAGCCACGCACACTCACTCGGGTCCCATCACGGTCAAGTGCCTGTCCAACGAGGCCGATCCGGTGGTCCCGGAACCGGATCCCGTGTACGTACACAACTCGAATCAGGGATTGTCAGGGCGGTGAGGATGGCGCATGAGAACGCCCAACCTGCTGAGGTCGGTTTGTCCCATGCGGACGGTTCCTGTGTGGGCACCAACCGGAGGGAGCCTGCGGGACCGTCTATACCCTCCGTCCCGGTTCTGACGGTACAGTCCGCAAACGGCAAGGATATCCTCGCCTTGATGGTGGTGTGCAGCATGCACCCTACGGTATTGCATGAAGACTCCCGTCTCGTAAGCGGCGATTTCCCGGCCATGGCGAGGCAATACCTGCAGAACGAAGCCCTTTGTTCCTCCTGCCCGGTGGTGTTTCAAACCGGAGCCTGTGGCAATCAAAGCACACGCCACGTCGTTCGCTCTAATACCTTCGAGGAAGCCGAAAGGCTTGGGGGCTTGCTCGGCAAGGAGATCGAAAAAGCCGTCATGAGTACCCCATTCACGACGGACATTCAGCTGGAGGTGAAACAAGCGTTTGCCGAGCTACCGTTGCGGTTTTTTCCTGCGCCGGAGGAAGCGGAGTCGAATCTGGAGACGGTCCGCCGCAGATTGCAGCCCCTGCAGGAGTTGGGTGCGCCGAAGGCCGAAGTGCGCACGGCGGAGTGCGATGTTTTCGGCGCGGAGGAGACCCTGGTGCTGGCCCGTGCATCGGCATCGGGGCGCGTAGAATCCGTGGCTTCGACGTGTTTGCCCGCCGAGATTCAGATCGTACGGATCGGAGATTGGCTTATTATTGGATGGCCAGGAGAAATCTTCGTGGAGTTCGCGCTTGCCGTTCGGGACCGCTTCCCCAACGCCTCAATCGTGACCTTGGCCAATGGCGAAGTTCAGGGATACTTGGTCACGGAAGAGGCAGCACAAGAAGGTGGGTACGAAGCGTCCAACGCCCTGTTTCAGAGCCCCGACGGCGGTCGCATCCTTGTTGAAAGCACTCTGAACGCGCTCGCCGCATTTGAGAATACAACGAAATCCAGTCAATCGTAATTCGTGGAGGATGGCGAAGTGAGCACGATCCTCACATTGGATCTAGGAACCACGTACTTCAAGGCGGCTCTGTTCGACACGGGGACGGGACGGTTGATGGAATCCTCGCGTCTGGCGTCTCCCGTCACGCATCCCCACGACGGGTGGTGGGAGCTGAGTGTGGACGGATTTCTCCAAACGATTGACGGTCTGCTTGCGGCGCTACGAAGATCCCGGGCAAACGGACTAACGGATGTCGCGGCCATCAGCTTTGCGACACAAACCAACAGCTTCACATTGTTGGACAGCGCCGGAGAGTGTCTCATTCCGTTCATCCTCTGGCCGGATACGCGGGCGCACGAATATGCCTCCCGGGTGGAATTGCTTAGTTTCGATGCGACGTTCTACGCGACAACCGGCGTCCCCGCCCTATCATGCGAATTCATGCCCGCCAAGCTCCTGTGGCTGCAGGAAAACAGAGCGGATGTATGGAAGCGAGCACATAAGCTGTGCCTCATCGGAGATTATTTGACCTGGTGGCTGACCGGGCGGCACGCGACCGAGGCCGGCGCGGCGGGGCTCACCGGACTTGTCGATATTCACGCACTTCAGTGGCAAGAGGAAACGGCTGATGTAATCGACCTGCCGCTGCAATGGCTGCCTGACGTGGTGCGATCCGGTACGGACGTAGCGGCCATTAGAAGCGATAGAGCGCAGGAATTCGGGCTACCTGACTCATGCCGTGTCGTAGTGGGTTGCCTGGATCAGTACGCGGGTGCCATCGGTGCGGGAAACACCCTGGCGGGCGGCATTTCAGAAACGACCGGAACGGTTCTCGCCACGGTCCGCTGTGCGAATCGTTTTAGAGACGAAAGTTCAAGGGAGGTGTTCCAGGGTCCGGGATTTCGCGCTGGCCTTTACTACCAGATGGTATTCGGGAGTACATCTGCCAATCTTTTGGAGGCCTACCGCAACAGGCTGGATCCTCCATGCCCGTTCAGCGAACTCGACGCCGCCGCAGTCGAGGTCCCTCCCGGGGTGGAAGGCCTTCGCATCCATGCCGACCTATCGACGGCCCACTTGGAGGGGCTGTTCATCGGCATAAACGAAACGCATTCCCGGGGTCAGGCAACCCGCGCCATTCTCGAGGCGGTGGCTTTCGCGTTGGCCGAACAGATCGACACGTTAACGGGTGGGAAACCTCCGGACGAAATTCGTTCCGTCGGAGGGGCCGCACGCAGCGCACTCTGGTTGCAGATTAAAGCTGATGTTCTGGGATGTTCTGTGGCAGCGATTGAGTGCCCGGAACCGACGAGTCTCGGTGCCGCCATCCTGGCGCAATCCGCGCTGGACAACGCCGAAATCCAAAACATCGCTCAAAACTGGGTGCGCATCGGGGGATCCCATAAGCCCGATCCGGAAGTGCACGCGATCTACAAGCGATTACGTGGCCTTGCTTAGCTCGGATGAGAACCGCCTGCCGGGGGGGGACCCCGGGATGCCTAATAGGCCTTCTCCCAATCCGGTTCGATATCCTGCGCAATCACATCAGAGATATAGAAGTCGGTACGTAAGGTTTGGTGAATGGAGGTCGGGAGCCTCGGCGTCACCGGGCCGTGAGCCACCAAACGCGTCATCAGACGCTGCCACGCTGTCACCGTACCGTGAACTGTAATGGCGTTCATATCAATGCGCGCCTTGGAGCAGATGACTTCCGCCGGCCCGATCGTTGCCGCCTTGGGCGGAACCAGAGCGATGTCACCGCTCATCCCAAAACTTCCATGGAGTGAGTTCTGCGCCAGCGTAAACGGGCTGAGGGTGACGATTCTTGGTCCCATCTTCTTCCATTCTTCCAGTTCCGCGTCGAACTCGGGCGCGTCGGGTTCGATGAAGGCCAGATGGCCGGTCCAACCGGGACCGCTGTAGCACATATCCGCTCCGCCCACGTCGGCGATCATCTTGCCATAATCATCGATATTCTTATGCGACGGTCCCAGTATCTGTGCTTCCGGAGGACGAAGGTCTTCGTCGATTTGAGCATAGAAATTACTTTTCAGAGCGCGCATGAAGCTCTGCGGCCAATCCTCGGGCGCCGTAAGGCCGTCCTCGTTGGCGTATTCGTCCATCGCGAAGACATGAACGTGTTTGCAGTCCACTCTGAACTTGTTGATCAAGTAGGCGACTTGCCGATAGGCCGAGACCGGGTTGGGAAGAATCAACACAACCGGTTTGCCTTCTTCGGCGGCGGTCTTGATGCGGTAGAACATGTCCGCGATCAAGATGAATTCAATCTCCGCGGCCTTCATCACTTGGATGCGGAAATCCGGATTCGGGTGCTTCGTGATCTCTTCCTTCTTGATATTGCGAACGCGCTCCAACACATCCATATCGCGAAACGGAACCCACTTCGATGGACGGTATTCGAATTCCTGCATGGTTCTGCCTTCCTGCAATGACCAAAATGAAACTGCAGGGTAGTGTAGCGCCTACATGTTGCCCTC
>CAYTDF010000465.1:0-4566 GCA_964436365.1 uncultured bacterium
ATATCCAATACCACCCGTTGGCCCTGGGTGACGACGGCGATATCCTTGCCGGGGACCGAGAGTTCCACGACCACTTGCGCGATATCGGCGATGCGGCAGATCGAGGCATTACTACCGACGATCAAACCTTCGTTGAGCGTCAGGTTGCTGGCCTGCGAGCCCTGGGTTTGCGTGTTGCTCTGAAGGGGCAGCAGCATTCCATCGAACGGCGCTTTGATCACGACCTTATCCAGGTCCTGCTTCATCTTGTTCAGACTGCCCCGCCGGGTCTCGACACTGGCTAGCGTCTGGTTGTAAGTGTTTTCAGCTCGAATGCGGGTCAGCACGTATCGCTCGTAGGTATTGCGAGGGACAGCGCCCTTTTCGAGCATCAGGCCGTTGTAGAGTTCATCTTTACGAGCCTGGGCCAGATCCGCAGAAACCGGTTCGATATTCTCTTCGGCCACACCCAGTTGCCGTTCGGCCTCCGCGATATCCACACGTAGCGACCGATCGTCGATGTGGGCCAACACGATCCCTTCCTCGACAATGTCACCGTCCTCCCAGCGTTGCGCGTAGTAGATACGGCCCATGTACTCGCTCTTGACTTCGACTTCCTTATAGGGAACCACTGAACCGACCGTCTGAAGATACGCCTCCATCGGGCCACGCTCCACACGCTCACACGTCACGGGGATTCGGTGTCGGTTCCGTTCGCCCCCCCCCTCACCCCATTTACCGCCTTTGCCCGCTCCCTTGCCTTTTCCCGCTACGGCGCCGTGTTTGCCACCCTTTGCGCCCTCTTTCCCTCCCGAGCAAGACGCAAACGCGGCTACAAATAGGCAAAACACGAGCGGGGCGACTGCCAACCGACAGAGCCTCCTACCGTCGAGGAATGACAATCGAGAACAACAACCGTTTGGGCGGTCGCGTCCGACCAGAGCCCTCAAATTCAACATCTGTGCAAAACCCCCAAACATCCGAAAACCTTCGTTTGAAACGAACGATC
Source organism: uncultured bacterium (assembly GCA_964436365.1). Taxonomy (GTDB): domain Bacteria; phylum Hinthialibacterota; class Hinthialibacteria; order Hinthialibacterales; genus CAYTDF01. The sequence continues at coordinate 989 of CAYTDF010000465.1, forward strand.
CGAAACTCGATACCGAGTTCCCAAGGAATGGTCCGATTACTAAGGTTCTTATCGCGCGGCCAGACGGGTGTCCGGTGCGCTTTCGGACATTATCTCTTATCAACCACTCTAAAGCCCGGGTCGCCATAGATGATGGAGCCGGAGCGTATCCCCAAGGGGAGACCTTTCCACAAGTCGCGACGATGGTACAGCCCCGCATCAGCCAACGAAAGCCAACCAGTAATTGATACGGGCAATATAGCCTCACGGTTCAAAAGAACTTACGATAAATCGCCTGAACGAAGTGGCAAAACGGCCTTTTCACAGTGCCAACGGAATACCCGAAGGAGCCGGGCGTCCTACGCTCACCACCGAGAATCGCTTCGGAGAGATGCTCCGAGTTCGTGGAGATAACTATGAGTCCCGCCGAGACAATCAACATCGACGTCGTCGATCTAGCACTCGCCCATCCCATCGAAGCCAATCTAACCTGGGTTGGCCGTGACGATCTCGTGCAACAAGTCCTCGCGTCATGGCTGGTTGTCGACTCGAGAGACCTCCCGCTCCATCCCAGGTTGACCGGGAAACCGGGAGTGGGTAAGACAACCCTGGCCTACACCGCCGCCAAGCGATTGGAAAAAGAGGTCTATCTGGTTCAAGCGACAATGGATACGCGGCCAGAGGACCTGATTGTACTTCCCGTCGTCGGCGACGCGGGAAACTTGCGCTACGTCGCTAGCCCACTGGTGACGGCGGTCATTCGCGGCGGTGTCTGCATCTTGGATGAGGGAAACCGAATGAGCGAGAAGAGCTGGGCCTCGCTCGCCGCTCTGCTGGATGCGAGACGCTACGTGGAGTCGATCGTGGCGGGAATCACCATCCACGCGCACCCCGAGTTCCGGATGTGCACGACGATGAATGAGGATGCAAGCACATTCGACATCCCGGAGTATATCCACTCACGATTACAGCCTCAGATTCTGATCGATTTCCCAGATGAGGAGGAAGAGCGAAGGATCCTTCAATCCAACCTTCCTTTCGCGCAAGAGGAAATCCTAGAGTACGTGACCCAGTTCTTGCGCAGGGCTCACGCCTGCGATCAACGATACAGCGTCCGCGATGGGATCAACATCGGGCGGTATGCGGTCAAACTGACGAACTGTGGGCTCTTCCCCGAGCGGCAACAGACTCCCGCGGCCATCGCCCACGCCATCCGCCAGATTCTCGGCGATGAAGCGTTGATGCTGCTTCGATAGACGCCGAGCGAGCAGAACGAAGCAAGTGTGCTAGACCCAATGGACGAGGCAGAAACGTGACCCTGGAATCCCGTTGGCCGTGGTCTGTCGGAAAGATCGCCCTCGTCCCCATCCTGCATGGGCGCGTGGAGTGCTGTGCGGCCGTACGAGAGGCCTTCGAGCGAATTCAGCCGGAAGCGGTCGGCGTCGAGTACCCTCACACCCTCACACCACACGTCCTGCGGGGTGTCAAACGTCTTCCTTCGGTCTCCGCCGTGCAGTTCCAACATCAAGACCAGCGCCCCGCGTATCTCTTGCTTGAGCCGGTGGAACCACTCGTGGAAGCTCTACGTTGCGGGCTCGAACGCGAGCTCGATGTCTCGCTAATCGACCGGGATACCGATCTCCCTCCCCAGGATTCAACGTCATGGCCAGACACCTACGCGCTCCGTACCATCGATCTGGAGAGTTTCGTCAATCCCTGGCTTGAAGCCTGCGCCGGAAAGGAACCACCACTCGATTCGGAGTCGTCGCTGGAAGAGCACCTCCGTGAGGTGACCATGGCCCACAGGCTGCAGCGGCTTGCCGAACGGCACAGCCGTGTCATAGGCGTCGTGGGGCTCGCTCACCTTCAACCGCTCATCGATCTCCTGAAGGAACCACAGGTGGAACCCATCGGCCGCGCGACTCGCCCCGACGCCTGCCTGGTCCACGTACACCGGGAGAGTACGCGGGAGGTGCTGAGTGACCCCGCGTTCATCGTCGCCGCATACGAGCGCTGGAGGGGATGTCAGTCCGGTGCGGAATCCATGGACGAGACGGCCAGAACGGAGCCGGTCAGCACCGGACAGATTCTCGCTTTTCCCGGTGCAGAAGTGACCCCGCCCAATACCACTGGCCAGGTTGAAGAATCTGCGCCAACCCAAAAGAAGCGACCGGACAACTCAGCCCTGGAATCCGTCTTTGACCGTTGGACAGTGATCCGGGAACTGTTAATCGCTTCACGTGAACGATACGAACGCGAAGATGGTGAGACGCTGGGCCCGGCCGACCTCCAACATTTCCTGCAGTACGTCAGAAACCTCGCGCTGGTCGAAGGCAAACTAGCCCCGGATATCTATCCGCTGGTACTCGCCGCAAGGGGAGTCGGTGACGACGATTTCGCCTATCGCCTATGGGAGGTGGCCACAGACTATCCGTGGTGGGAAAACACGCCGCGGATCCCGGAGGTTCGCATCCGTCTCGAGGACCTGGGCCGTGCGGCCAAACAGGTCGAATTCTCGCGCCGCCTCGAACGAAGCCGCCGACTCCAGCGAATCGTCAGCAAGCGGAAAAAGGAGCGCTACCCGGGTGAATGGAAGGATTCACTGGGTGCGGATGCGATCTGTAGTCACCAACCCGAGGATATCCGTATCGAGTCATACGGTCGATTTCTGCAGCGGAAGGCCAAGTCGATTCTCTCCGCCGAGCAGACCCGGGTGGAACCGTTCTCCACCTCTCTCCTCGACGGTATCGACATGCGTGAGACGTTGCGGCACTGGCATGAGAAGACCCTGTACGTGCGTGAATCCCTGCAAGTTAAGGGAAATGTCGGTTCGGTCGTCGTCATCTTCGAGCCTGACGACAATCCGCAACGGGGTCGACACGGGAAGTACAGCTGGACCATGACTTGGCAAGGGGAGCACGAGCAGGAATCCGATATGGCGCTCTATGCCACGCCCCCTCGGGAAAACCCGGCCGGGCCGGGGATCGGGCGCTCTGAGTATGGTGGATTCGTGATGAGCTACCCACCGGGACGTATGTTTCATGTCTGGGAGGATCCGTGCTTCGATATGGCCCGAAACAAGGCTGAAAGGCTACTCCTTGCGGCCCTGGACTACAGTGAAGAGCGCCACATCGTCTACGTGAGCGCCTCACCGCCACGCTCCTGGTTTCATACCTACGCGACCCGAATCAAGCGGAAGATCCTCTATGTCCCGATAGGAAACCTCTCACCGGTCACGCTCAAGCGAATCCGAACATTCCACGTTCTTTCCGGGCATCACGTCAGGTCGTACGCAAAAGACTATGTCTGGTGAGTCGCAGAGCCTCTCCCAAAGAGCTTTTTGCCGCCCGAAGGTACGATAACCCCGGGAACAAACCCATTTCGCTTCATCGAGGACGGTCATCCTGTGAAATGCTCTAGGGAAATTACGTTATATACAAGCCAATTCACTTCATAAAAACAGCATAATGCATCAAAAAAGACACCTGTTCATGTCAGGGATGGGAAAATTGTGTGATTCTGTTGATTAAAAACTTGATTTTCACAAGGAGTCAATCCCATTTCTAGTTGATTTTAGGCGGCTCCTTCTGTCTTCATTT
>CAYTDF010000466.1:0-235 GCA_964436365.1 uncultured bacterium
ACGTGCCGACAAAGAGTCTCCCTTGGTAGACCGCCATGGACCACGCCCGGCGATATTTGACGTTGGGGGTCTGATCCACATGGCCGAGCGGACTCCATTCTTCGCCGCCGTCGTAGCGGAAGACACCCGCCGAAGGCAGTGAGCCGGAATAGAGTTTCCCGTTGTAGACGACGAGGGGCATGCTCTCGAGTTCCTCCCCCAGACGGCCGACGCTCTTCCAGTCGGTGCCGCCGAG
>CAYTDF010000466.1:245-2649 GCA_964436365.1 uncultured bacterium
GAGGGCGCTACGTGGCCAACTGCTGACGTAGAGTTCGCCACGATAGACTCCAAAGCCATAGGTTTGATTGCAGTCTTTCATGATGCCCAGAGTGGCCCATCGCTCCCCGTCATAGCGATACACTCCGGCCTTGTCGTAGCCCGTGGCGTAGATGGCTCCGTTATAGACCGAGAGTGCCTCGACCCGTTCCCCATTCGGGCTGCCGCACGAACGCCAGTTCGTGTCGCCTTCGTAACGAAATAGACCGGGCGAATACATCGAAGAAACATACAAACGATCCCGGTAGACAACCATGCCGTTCAACGCTTCCGCGCTGCCCAGTTTTCCACAATCGGTCCAACTCTGGCCACCTTCGTAGCGGTACACTTTCCCCCCGGGATGCGGGTTTTGCGACTCTTCTAGCGCCGAGCCGCCCAATCGGTACTTGGATACTCCGGCGTAGAGTCTGCCACGATAGACCGCTAAGCAGGATACGGCATTGCAGGGGGCTGGACTTCCGCAATCGACCCACTCCGTTCCGCCCGCGTATCGGTAGACATGCCCCGACTGTTCCGGTTTAGCTTCACAGGTTCCGGCGTAGAGGTTTCCATCGAACACGGCCATTGAGTAGACCAGAACCGCTTCTCCCGGCCTTCCTGAATCGGTCCAGCCCGAGTCGATCTGCCCATCGTCGATGCCAAAATGAACGTTGCGACGGTTCGCTTGCGAGCTGGTCACGCCTGTGTTGCACTGGACGTTCAGGTGAAATCCCTTTCGGCTCACCGGGTCGTACTTGCTTACGATATCGCCAATTAGATCGTCCCCATCCGCCGTGGTCTGAACGTAAACGGAGATAGAGAAATCGCCCGTACCCACATTCAGCGTTTCATTGTTCGCGACCTCGACATAGCTGCGCCGCCCATCGAACAGCGCCGCACCGTTTTTGTGGCGATCTGCCACGGGTTGGCCGAACCGGCATCCATGGTTATCGCCGTCGTTGCGGCAAATGGAATCGTCTCGGCAATCCTCTGCGAGTTTCCACCAGCCCACCAGAGCCGTATCGGAATCCAGGTCCGATCTGAAAGTGCATACGGGGCCTGCGGCCAATGCGCACACAAACAGAAGAATCCAAATCATGATAGAACCTCTCCTTACTCGCTACCGATCGAGAAGACCTTCCCGCCTATCGAGCGAAAACTGGGGCTTTCAATACCGACCCGGGATTGAGATCGTTCGCTTCGCACAGCAGTGTTGTCCATGCTATTATAAAGGGTAGAGCGTTTCCTCGGAAGTTCTTCCGGGAATGCCTGCGAGGTCGGGCGCTCAGCGTTTTCCAAACGGAAAAACTTCCATGGAGAGCAATCCATTGAATAGACCCTATCGTCTGCTTGCCAGCCTTTCCCTTCTCATGATGACAGAGACCGTCCTTATCGCCCAAGAGATCCCCCAGACGCCGGAACTTATCCCCCGCCTATTCGAATCGTACGCGAAGAGCCTGGCCGTTCAGCGTTCCGCGCCGCCGTCCGATCGCGCGTTGTGGCCTGCCTTACAGCGGAAACTGTTGGAGCGTCACGCCGCCGCCCTCGGTGTCCCGTTACGGCACGAGCCGTCCCCGCTCGCATTCGATACGATTGCGACGCTTCCACGCGAGGGATTCACGCTCAAGAAGATCGTTTTTGAAACCTATCCCGGCGTTGTCGTTCCCGCACATCTGTACATTCCCACTGCGATGAAACAACCCGCTCCCGCTGTCCTCTGCGTGCATGGCCATTGGCCCGATGCCAAGAACGCTCCAGAGGTTCATGCACGCTGCGTTTTCTTGGCGCAAAGGGGATTTGTTGTGCTTGCCCTGGATGCCATCGGGAGTGGTGAACGCGCCTACGACGGGATTACCTACCACGGAAGGCAACTCGGGTATCAGGCTCTGCCCACGGGGATGACGCTGGCCGGGCTTCAGATTCTCGATAACCGCCGCGCCATCGACCTGCTGACTTCGATGCCTGAGGTCGATCCCAATAAGATCGGTGTGACCGGGGCGTCCGGTGGCGGGAATCAAACCTTCCACATCACGATTCTCGATGCGCGTGTTAAAGCGGCAGTGGCGGTTTGTTTCTACGGCGCTTATGAAGGCTATCTGCGCGGGGCGCACTGTGCTTGCGAGACGGTCCCGGGCGTGCTGACCTACGCGGAAGAAGGTTTGGCGGCCTCCTTGATCGCGCCCCGCCCTTTTATGATTATCGCAGCCCAGGAGGATATGGGCGCGGCGTTCCGCATTGAAGACGCTCGAAAGAATGCCGAGGTGGCTGCGGCGATCTACGGCCCGAAGGGCGAGTTCCAGCTCGCGGAGTTCGAGGGAGGCCACGCCTACAGCAGTCCTATGCGCGAGCGGATGGTCGCTTTCTTCGAGAAGCACCTCATGCGTGTC
>CAYTDF010000466.1:2659-4566 GCA_964436365.1 uncultured bacterium
TTAGCGCTCCTGTCTTCAGAGGAACTTCGCGTTTTCCCGGACGGGAACCAACTCCCCAAAACCTCCTACGTTCCTCAGATTGTTGCGAACCGTGCCGCCCAGTTGATCGAGGAGTTTGAATCCGGCACGAAGCGTTGGAGCCAGCCTCAGACTCGACGCGCACTGCAAGAGCGACTTATCGCCGATGTTCTGGGTGGTTTTCCGGTGAATCTTCCCTCTCGCTCGAATCGGCGGATCCGGCTCAAGTTTCCCACCGTTTAGGCATGTTCAAACGGAAGGTGATCCGAACTGAAGTCGGTGTAGAACTTGACCTGCGGTTACTCGCTCAAGACTCAACAAACAAGAACCGAAAGGCCGTTATCGTTGTGTTGGGAGCGATCCCCGATGAGTTCGAGAATTCTCGCTCTACTCGGTCTCTCCTCGGGGTACCGGCTCTAGTGTGTGGCCTGCGGCCAATACGGTTAATTGCGAAGATTACCTCTTGGCACAGGGTTCGAATGTCCTGGGCCGCCCCATTGTGGGACAGTGGGTGTGGGATGCGCTCCAGGTACAGTCTTACTTCAAGAGTCAGGACCCAGAGATCGATACGGCCTTTTTCGGTGAAGGCATCATGGGGTTGGTGGCGATTCTGGCAGGTGCACTCAGCGACGACAGCGCGGCCGTGGGGGCCGCGAATCTCTTGGCTAGTTATGAATGGCCAGACCGCTTCGACGACCGTTGGGGATTAGCTCATTTTGTCCCCAGCATTCTACATTTCGGTGACATCGCTCATATCGCTGCAGCGATCCCGCCCCGCCCGCTCGCAATCGGAACGCCGCGCGATGGGGGTGGGAATCTTCTCACAGGAGAGGCGTTACGGTTGTTTGCATCACGGATTGGTGTCGGAGACGATCTCTCCGGGGAACACGGAACGGAGATCGATCCCGGAATGTCCCCGGTCGAGACGCTTGATAGACTGATCCAACTCACCGTACGTTCGACTCGAACGAAGCGGTAGCAAAACAGGTTTGTCTTTAGAGCAAAAGAACCGACCAGCGTCGCCATTCGCGCCGGTGGGCTCTCCCTGCAGCATATTGTGAGAGACTAACGGATTGCGCGCTGATTGCGTTCTATCTGCTGGGCGATCTCGTGACGTCTTTTCTCCAGGTCGTTTGGATCCGTTGTGCTGGCCGCCAAGTTATGAACGAGCGGCGAGCCGATATCGAGCAGTGCGTTGGATTGCGTACGTAGCCTATCGCGCTCCGCAAGAGCAGTATCCGAAAGTTCGTCGACTGTCTTGGCGAGGACGGCAAAGTAGTCATAATCTTCGATTGAATCGCGGATGATCTCTAGCCGGACGCTGCTCCAAAACACTCCGTCTGGGCCGGGATAGACCAGTTGGGCTTCCCCATTGGCGTTCAAGTAGGTGCGTGTGTTCCATGGCATCTCCGGCCAACGCGCTCCATCGCGTATCGCGGCATCGACTTTGGCATCCCCGGTCCACGGTTCAAGATTGGTGTGCCACTCGTTGATGCCCCAATACAAGATTCCGGTGGCGCCATATTTCCAGCAGTGCCATGTGATTAGCCGATTCTCCAGGGCGGTATAATCGATATACCAGTTCACGAAAGGACGTTTGACACTGGCGGAGAGGTACAGCCACAACTCGTCATCGGCGGCCACACGCTCGGCCACGGGGCTGTAGTTATACAGATTGGGTCCCACAACCCAGGTGTCGACATACTCATCCAAAGCGTGTGCGGGGGGCGAGGCGGTACAGACTCGGCGCAGACCCGGGTAGGTTTGCCCCACTTTTCCGAGCGTATCCCGGACCGATGTATAATTCGACGGTGACGGTTCGTCCTGGGCGTAGATGTAGGCGAGATTCAAAAGGTCCCGTTCTTTAAGAAATCGATACAAGGGCTTGA
>CAYTDF010000467.1:0-851 GCA_964436365.1 uncultured bacterium
ACCGTCGTCGGTTACGCTCGTCCCTCTGATCGAGAGCTTCTTGAGCGAGGTCATCCCGTCTAGGTGTTTCAATCCCGCATCCGTAATCTGCTTGCCGCCAATCGAGAGTTGTTCCATCTTGCTGAGATCTGCGAGATGCGCGAGACCCATGTCGGTAAACGCGCTGGAACTGATATCCAGTTGGCGTAGGTTGGGGAGCCATCCCACGGCTGCCAATGTGTCGTCGGTCGTTTCAGGGGCCCAGGCCTCGAAGCCGACCAGGGAGGATAGACTGCCGAGCTGCATCACACCCTCATCGGTAATATCTTCACTGCCTTTCACGTTGAGGTATTGGAAGTTCGGAAGGCGGGCGATGCACTCGAATCCCCGTTCACCGATGGAAATGTTCCCAGTAAGATTGAGGTAACGTAGCGATGTGATTCCGGATAAATGTTGAATGCCCTCTGAAGAGACCGGAATGGAGGACAAGCGGAGAGCCTTCAGGGATATCAGTCTTCCGATGTGGCTAAGCTGGTCATTGGGCATATTTCCGCTCTCAATGTCTATGAAGTAGAAAGCATCGGGAGCGAACGTGTCGAGAAATGAAAGATCTTCGACGGAACTCTCTGCGATTTTCAAGCGTACTTGTTTACCGGCGGGGATTCTCACCTCGGCGATGGCTGGGCCATACGTCTCCCAGTCCTTCTGAAATTCCTGAGCCTCCCAGCCGTGCGGTTTGTCATCACGAAGCTGCACGACGCCCACCGACCGGTCCTCGGGGAAATGCAAAACGCGAGCGGAGGGGGCTTCGGTTTCTTCGCCGCCCAAGATGCTCGCTGCAATCGCTCTCACCTGCCCGAGTTCTGCTGTCA
>CAYTDF010000467.1:861-4134 GCA_964436365.1 uncultured bacterium
GGACCGACGAGGAAGTAATGCGGCGCGCTGGCGACGCCGTAGGCCTCGACCACCTTGCGGTCCTGCCCGAAGGCGACCTGGGGCCAGGTTAGGCCGTATTTCTCAACGTGGGCCCGCGGCTTTTCTTCGGGTTCACCGATACTGAAGCTAATCATTTGGAATCCGCCCAGTGCGCTGAGTTCTTCGTAGAGCTCTTTCAGTTTCGGCGTCGCGGCCACACAGGGGCCGCACCAGGTCCCGTAAAAATAGAGCAGCACAACTTTGCCACGATAATCGGCCAAGTGCAGCGTTTTGCCATCCAGTGTGGTAACCGCGAAATCCGGCGCGATTTGGCCAACTTCGGGTTTCGCGTGGATCATGTCGTAAGGCGGATCGTTCAGTGTGACTCTTTCCATGAAAGGCATAGATTCCAGCCGCTCGCGTGCGGTATCGCTCAGCGTCCCACCGATTGTTAAATCCCGTAGAGACTTGAGCTGAACCAGATGCTCGACGGCTGCGTCGCTCATATTGCCGTCCACGGATAGGGTTTCAAGCTGTTGCAGCGGGAGCAAGTGAACGAGACCGGCGTCTGTGATGTAGCCCTCCAGCTCCAGTGAGGTGAGTGACGGCAGGTCAGGGATATAGGCCAGGTCGTCATTACGCATCTTCGGGTATTGAATACGTAACCACCGAATGGGGGGCAGTTGCCTGAGATGGATCAGGCCTGCTCCCGTATCCCGCAGGCGGGTGATGTCGAGATGCTCTAGGGCGGGGAAGTTCTTTAGGTGCCGTAAGCCGTCGTCGGTGACTTCTGTATTGTTGAGGCAAAGCGTTTTGAGGGAATCGAAGCCGGTTAGTTTGGCAAATCCCACGTCAGTGACCGCGTTGTTGTTGAAATATAGCGTTTCCAACTGCTTCATTGCTGCGACGTGAGTCATCCCCGCGTCGGTACAATCCGTGCCAATATTGAGCGATATGAGTTTTTTGAATTGCGCGGCCTGCGCTAGGGCCTCGTCGTTCTTTAACTGGTTCCCGATCATCTTCAGCGAAGGGAAATCGACCAGCACGGCAGGTGTTATACTCTCCGAGAATGAGAGCGTTTCGAGCGACTTGAGAGGGGCCAATAGTCGAATTCCCTTTTCAGAAACTTGAGTCCCATTGAGAACGAGTTCCCTCATTGAAGTCATTCTTGTCACGTGGATAAGGCCTTCATCTGTTATGGGCTGATTCTCCAAAGACAGCGACTCGAGTTGTGTAAGATTCGCCAGATGCGCCAACGCACTATCCGTGATCACCCGATGGCTGCGGTTGGCCTGGAATTCGCGTAGATTCGTAAGGTTCTGCAAGTGCGCAATGCCTTTATCGGTGTAACTGCCCCTCGTGAGCTGCAAACCAGTCAGTGTAGTGATCTTCCCAAGTTCGGCGAGACATTCATCATTCAGGTCGGACCGCCAGGAGCGGAAATATTGGAGGTTTGGAAGATTAGAAAGATAGGAGAGTCCCTTTGCGGTGAAGGAACTGCTACTTAAATGAAGAAAGCGTATTGATGAAAAACGGCTTACCGCTCGCAAATCCTCGTCATCGATAGTATCGCTCACCAAGAACAAGGCTTTGAGGCCTGTGAGTCTCTCGATGTGAGTCAGCCCGTCGTGATCGGTGTTGGACATCAGGGCATACAGATCGTCAGGGGCAAGCCGGTCCAGGAATGAGACATCATTGGAATTGGGCTGTTGTATTCTCAAGTAGATTTCTTTGCCTTCTGGAATCTCTGTCTTCCCTCTTGCCGGAGCGAAATCTTCCCAATGTCCCAGCGTGTCGCGTATGCCAACCCCATAGTGACCCTCATCGCGCAATAAGACCCTCCCCACCGACCGGTCTTCGGGGAAATGCAGCACGCGCGCGGCGGTGGTGGTGGCTTCCTCGCCGCTGCCGGAGGCGATACCTACAGAAAACGCGGCGGCGGCAATCGCGACGACGGCGGCCATGGAGAACGTGGTGAGATGGGGAATCCTGGCAAAGGAACCGTCGAGCAACGTAGCGATACGTTTGCTGATCTGGGTACGGGCGGCGAAGAGGCCACCGGCAACAGCCGGGCGGCGGTGATGTTGGATCTTCTTGAGGATGCGAGAGAGTTCTTCGGCATAGTCACCGGCCGCATCCGTATCGCGAAGCATGGCGCGGTCACAGGCCAACTCCATGGCCTCGGTCATGTGCTTGCCCGCCCACCATGCGGCCGGGTGGAAATAAAAGAGAACCAAAGCGACATCGTGGGCCAAGAGTGCCAGAGGGTCGCGCCATTTCCAGTGCGTCAGCTCGTGGCGTAACGACCAATCGAGTTTCGCGAGGTCGTTTTCCGCAGCCAGCCAATCGGGGAAAAGGATTGCCGGTTTGAAAAGGCCCACAAGGGCCGGGGACTCGAGGTCGGCGGTGATGAGGAGTTTCGGCGGATGTTTGACTCCGAGCTCTTCGGCCAGCTGCGCGTAGCGCGTGACGACCGCCGAAGAAGGAGGCATGGCCGACTGGATTATGCGGTGAAGCCGCACACGTCCGGCCGCGTAGCGCAACAGGAACAGGGCCGCACCGACCAGCCACGCGGCGATCAGCGCCTGGGACCAAGTGATGGACCGTTGCGGACCGGAGACCGCGAGGGGCTGTGCTTCAGCGATGCCGGGGCTGCCCGTCGATGCGGTCGAATCGAGGTTGGCGATTCGGGCTGGGGGACTGGCAACAAGCGGCTGTGTGTTCGGATCGGACGGTTCAGAAACAACGGGAGAGACGCTCTCTGAAGGTACAGCTATTTCCGGCGCTGGCGCTTGGAACGAGACAACCGGCAGGGGACTCCCGAGGGTTAGTGAGAAGAGGGGCTTGAGTAAAACCACCAGCCATAGGAGAAAGACCAGACGCGGGGAGCGAACGCGGCAGAGTTTGACTCCGGCGTAGATGGCCAACGCCAAGACGGCGAGTTCCAGGCTGGCGAAGATGAGGCGCTGCAGAAACGGCTGCGCGAGCAGCAGTGCGGCGAATGAGGAACCGGTGTCCAAAGCGTTCATTTCTTCTTACCTCCCGGCTGATTGTTCCTGCGCTTGCGCTCTTCGAGCATTCGGCGGATCTCTTCGAACTCGTCTTCATTCACATCGGCGTCTTCGATGAGATAGGAAATCGCCTGCAGCGGCGAATTCTGAAAGAGAGTGGGCAGAAGATCCTTGAGCGAACGGCGGGCCACGGAACCGCGTTCCACGATGGGCCGGAACTTGAAGCCGCGCTCCAGGGCGGGGATGGCTTCGATGTAGCCTT
>CAYTDF010000467.1:4144-4565 GCA_964436365.1 uncultured bacterium
TCCGTTTCTTCTGAAACGCCGTCGTGACTTGGGCGGAGGTGCAGTCTCCCAGTTCCCAGACGATGTCCATGACCTCAAGTTCGAGGCCGGTCAGCGGGGCGTGGGCGGGCTGGTCTTTCGGTTTCTTAAGGCTCATTCGAGGGACTCCCTTACAGACGAACAATATCGCTATGGACTATAATTATAGTCTCCGACGACGTTTGTCAACCCCCCTCTTGATCTTTTTCTTTTAGGCGGGCAAGGAGAGAGACAGACCCAATCAGAAGTCATGCTCGATCGTGAACTGGTGGTTTTCTCGTCCCGGGACATGCTGGCTGGCGTCGATCGCTTCGTCGCGCGTCGTGTCGTAGGTGATGGCTTCGATGCTCCCCTCTGCCGGGGAAAATCGGTAGATGCGTAACGGTCCCGAGGAGGTGTAGTC
>CAYTDF010000468.1:0-4563 GCA_964436365.1 uncultured bacterium
TCCAGACCTCATCCCTTGGCTGTCCGGGACTCGTCTGCGCGACCTGCGTAACCAGCGCGTCTTTTCCGAATTCGGCGTTGTCGAGGTCTTGGTAACCATCGATGCAGTAGCGCCCAAGGATGTAATAGGTCTCCATCTGGTACGGCCAGACCTGCTCGGCCTTGGTCATGTTGAAGAGCATGCTCTTGTACTTTTTGGCGTCGTGATAGGCCATACCCTCCTTAAGGTATGTCTCTCCGATCATCTGCCGCATCGCAAGAACGCCGAACAAAAGAATGGGTGGCAGAAGCACAGCCCACCTTACCAAGGGCGGAAGCGTCCAGAACCGTACACGCAACTCAGAGAGTTTCGTTCCCCGCTCTTCCACGGGTTCCAAGAGTTTTGGGGCAACGCTTGTCGGAGCGGGATAGTGAATGCGCTGATGGGTCACACCCACAATGCAGGCGAATGAGTAGAAGAGAACCATCGAGCCCGGAATCGCAAAGGTGTGGCCGAAGTTGCAGCTGACCAAGACCATGGTGACCGACCCGAGACACCCAATCATCAGATAGAAAGCGAAACGCCGGTCATCGACGGGCAGAGGCGGTCCGCGGCGCGACGTGGACGCCCCCATCTCCTCCCGGCGCAACGTGGAGAGCGTGCTGAAGATCAGGACGTAGATCATGGTCCACATCCATATAAACCCGAACATGCCCAGAACGCCGTACTCCAAGGCGTGCTGAAGGACGTCGTTGTGCACCTTCCGAGCGAGGGTCTCCTTGCCGAGAACCTTGCGCTCGAGCTGACTCTCGAAACGAGGATGGATCACCTTGAAGTTCCCGGGGCCGATCCCCAAGGGGAAGCAGTCCGCGACGGCGCGTAGCGCACTGTCCATACACTCCAGACGGAAGATCTGGGGTGGGGCTCCATCGGGCATGTAATCGCCATTCACATCGATCCAGGACAGCCGTGTAGCAATGGTGTTGCGAACCGGGTTGGGGATACTCGCCAAGACGGCCGCCCCGAGAGAGACCAGGAGAACGACGGTGAATGTCCCGGTTCTCGCCCATTGGCTGACCTGCCGGTGCGTGGCGCGTGGAATCAAACCGGACTTGACGATCCATGGCACGCCGCGCGTGAAGAGAAGGACGAAAAAGAGGATCGGAAGCGTGGCCGCCATACCGACATATGAAGCGTTGGTGTCGGTGTAGGTCATGCTGACTAGACTGGCGATGCTGGCCAACGAGAAGAACGCCATCCCCAAAGGCCGCCCCCAATAATAGAAGACCATGCAGAGGCAAACCGGAAGAGCCATGTTGATGAACTCGGCGTTGTAGTTCTCGTTGCCCATGAAAGAGACGTTCTTGAAGGTGAACTTGCAGTCCTGCATGCCCAGGTCCTGCTGGAGCACGAGTTCGAGGAGTTGCTGGGGCATTCTCGTCCAGTACGTGTTGACCGGAACGACAAGATCCTTGCTGTGATCGAGTCCCGGACGCAGCAAATCGCGAAGTTCGCCGTACTGCCCCGCAGGGAATTGAACCAGGAATGTGTCGCCGGTAAGCAGACGCCAGACGCCACCGAGAAAGCGGGAGACGTCCTCGAAACTCCCGATCCTGGGTGCGTAATGACATATCGGCCAGTCAAACCACTGGCCAAGGCCGTAGGCGGCCACGACGATCGATAGGCCCCCCAGGAGCCCCGCGAATAACCGGATGTCGTGCAGCCGGTGGAGAAAACAGGCCCCCAAGATGACGAAGGCAACCGATGCCAAGAACTTGGTGAGGTCTTCCCATCCCTCGGCCATGTTGACACCAAACAGACACATGCCCACCAACATCAGCCCAAACCAAGCGCCCGGCAACATGAACGGTGAACGTGGAATTCGGACCCGCCTTCGGACGGTCCACCAGAGCGCCAACAAAAACAGCGTAATCCACTGAATCGAAAGGGCTTTAGGCATGTTAAAGTGACGCCATGTCCGAGTATAGAAGGTGACCATGGCGTACAACCAAGCGGTATGGAAGAGGATTCGACCGAACAGAACGACCGTGCGATCCCAGTCGATCCTTCCGGGGAAGGAGCGCCTCAGCCCTTCACAGGCCCCGAGAAACAGGCCGAGAGCCAGAAGTCCGAGAACCATGAGATCGTAATTGACGTCAACATTGGCGGCGTTGGGATTCGTCGCGCTCGTGACCTGAGCGGGAAGGTTGAGAGAAAGAATGAGGGATGTTAGATGAGACACGAAATACCAGCCGGTTCTATAAGTCTGATCCCAAGGAAGAACGCGCGAGCGTCTCCCTCAAGTCGTTTTCGATAGAGAAGACCGCGAATCCCGTTGTTCCGGGCCCTCGCGGACAATTACCTCTTGTGTCCATTGTCCATGCAAAACAACGGACGAGACCCTACTTCGGTGACGGAACAGCGTGACAGAAGTGGGCACAAGCCCTAGAGTAGCCGGAGCCCGCTGGGGATAGAAGCCCCGGACGGGGTATCGGTACATCGCCGATTCAGCACGGAGGCAAACGATGGCGGAACGTCTAGTTCATATTTTGGTCCTTCACGGTCCGAACTTGGATCTGCTCGGTACCCGCGAGCGGGATGTGTATGGGGATGTCACGCTGGAGGCCATCGACAATCGGCTGGAGAGCTTGGCGGCGGAACTGGGCGCGGAACTCCACCACGAGCAACACGCCGTGGAAGGCGAAATGGTCAAGAGCATCATCGCACGCCGGGAATGGGCGGATGGAATTCTGATCAACCCGGCGGCCTATACCCACACGTCGGTGGCTATTCGCGACGCGATCGCAGGCGTTGCGCTGCCGTGCGTCGAGGTACACCTCTCAAACGTCTACAAGCGTGACGCTTTCCGGCACCACTCGTACATCGCCCCCGTCGCGACCGGCCAAATCGCGGGTTTCGGCCCGAACAGTTACTTTCTGGGACTTCGAGCATTGGTAGAGGCATGTCGATCCTGCTAGGAACGTTGGTCGCATGGGGGGGTGGATGCATCGGCCCCCTCCAGACCGCCCTGCTTTCATTGCCGTTTCTCGTGGCCCTGGGCCTGCAAACCCCAGGGTGGCGCGGTCAGCGCGAGGGCGCGTTTGGCTTCGGTACCCCGTGCGTTCTGATCCCGGCGATTCTGCTCGTGGGGGCGCTGGCGCTCTCGACCGGTCGGATGGAAGTCCTGTGGCTGGGGCCGATCGCGGTGGCGGGAACGCGGTACGGACGCGGCTCTCTGGGCCTGTGGGGGCTGGCACTGGGCGGTGCGCTCCTGGCGGTCTGTTCCGTCGCGGCCCCCGGTTGGCTCGCCGTGCGAGAACTGACGGTCGGCGGCGACGGCTCGCTCATCCTTCAAGCGATACAGGCGGACGGCGCGTGGCGGCGCGGTCTGGGACTGGCTGTCATGGCGTTGGCGTTGGAGGGCGCCGTTCTGCTTTTGCGGGGAAACGCGAGGAGCCGTTCTGTAGGAGTTGCCCTCTTGGCTGGGTGGCTAGCGGGAGCCCTGGTATGCCATGATGAATGGACACTTTTCGCGGGGTCGGCAGCGATACTCACCGGCTTGGCGGTCTCGACACCCCACCGATCGAGCGGTCCAGCAGAACGACTGTGGCGTCTGTCCGGCGTTGGACTCGCACTTGCGGGAGCGCTGCTGGGCGCGGTTCTAGTCGCCGGGCCCCTGGGATTCCGGCCGGGTTGGTTCAGCTGGATCGAGATTCCACTGTTGCGAATTGCGTGGGCTTGGCATCCCGGCGAAACGGGGTCGGTCCCGTCTTTACTGTGGAATAGCGTCCCGGCGGTTCTCGCCACGCTCGGTTTGGCTCTGGTGACGGCCCCGTGGCTGTGGCACCGGATCCGCTCCAATCCGCTACCCGAACCCGAAATGAATCTGCGGGCGGCACAAACGCTTCGCGCGGCGGGGTGCCTGGTCTGGTGCCTGGGGAGCGGTCTCGGCCTCTTGGACCCGTTTCTGTGGTGGAGCGCGGGTTCGCTACACGCAGCGGGACCTAGGACCCTCACGCAAACGTCTCGATTGTCAACGAGCCCAACACTCGCGACGCGGATATCCATGGGCGCGTGGTTGCCAGCCATCGGATGCTGGGCGGTTGTGGGCTTGTTCTCTGCCCCCTCACTGCTGACGAGTGCCAGACTCCTGTCCGTGGATTTGGGACCGGTCGTGGGCTCCGAAGCGGGCGAGAGGTTGCTTCGCATCCTCCCGGAAGGCCCGCACCGCAGCTACATCCAGCTGAGAGCGAAGGCGGAGGGTGGCGGCATGGATGGGGCCGAAAGAGTCGATGAACTTTGGACCGAAGCGGAAGAAGCCGCCGAAGATTCGGCGCTAGCGCCATGGGCGTGGTGGTCTGTGTCTCAAGCCGCCCTGGCCACGGATGACGGTGAACGGTGCATTCGGGCGATGCAACGGGTGGTCGAAGCCCCGGAAGCTCCCTCCGGGCTGTTGTCCCGTTGCGCCGATCTGCTGCGTTTTTCGCAGGCCACAGAGGCCACCCGAACCGCTTTGGAGAGATCGGTGAACATGGATCCATATAACCCTAAACTTCGTAACAAGTTAGCGAGTTTCTACGACCG
>CAYTDF010000469.1:0-4561 GCA_964436365.1 uncultured bacterium
TCGTCGCGTTGCGGCGTTCCGGGTATCGGTACCGGGTGCGGGGCAGTTTCCAAGCGTCTCTACCCTTGGAGACGCTGACCGACGATCCCGAGTTGGCCGGTCGAGAGATCCAGAATCATCTTGCGGAAGCCAGTATTCATGAGCGCCGGTGTGTTGTGTGCGTTCCAACAAGCTGGGTTCTCTCTTTGCGCACCGAAGTGCCCGAAATGCCCGATGCGGATGTGGAGGACTTTCTTTCACTCCAAGTCGAGCGTGAAATGCCTTTCGCACCGGAGGATCTTTCGCTTTCCGTCTCCCATTTCAAGAGCGTTGAGGGCGTCGGGTATGCGACGGTGGCGGCCGTGCCGAAACGGCTGATCGACACGTTGCAGAAAGCGCTCAGGATCGCCGGATTGCGTCCACTGGGAATCACTTTAGGTATTAGTGCGTTGCAGGAGAGCGAAGACCGGATCGGGACGGGACACGTTGCGCTGCTGGTCGGCGACGAGAGCATCGATATCGAGGTCTCCACGGGGGGTGGGGTCGCGTCGCTCAGGACATTGGAAGACGCGTTTCACGAAGACCGGGATACGAACGTTTTCGACGCGGACCGGTTGACCCGGCAGCTTCGCATCACGCTGGGGCAGCTGCCGGAGGCTGTGCGAGAAACGGTTCGTACGGTGCGCGTCTATGGCAATACCGACCTGGCGGAGATTCTACTCGAGGAACTCCAGCGGCCGATCACGCGTCTGGGTATGAGACTCGAGCGAGGAGTGGATACACTCGCCGAGCGGTTCTTGGACGCCGATACGGTCGAGAGACAATCGCAACCGGCGGTCGGGGCGGTGACTCGCTATCTGCTGGGCAAGCGACCCGAGTTCGAGTTTCTGGCTCCCCGGACGAGCCGGTTCCGACAGCTGACGCAACGAGTTTCATCACGCGGGATGCTGTGGTTAAGCGCCGCTGCGGTCGCGCTGGTCCTCTTGTCGGGTGGGCTCTTCACGTACCAATACATACGCCTGTCGAGCCTCGAGTCGCAGTGGAGCGAAATCGAACCGGTGGTGACCGAGGTGGAGGGCTTGCAGCAACGGATACGGGAATATCGACTGTGGTTCGATGACGATGTGCAAAGCCTGGCGATTATGCGGGATTTGGCGGCGGCGTTTCCCGAGGAGGGGAGCGTCTGGACCAAGACGCTTGAAATCAACGACCTGTCGGAAATCAACTGCACGGGCTTCACCCAAGGCGAGGGTGAGCTGCGGGCTGTGAAAGATCGGCTGCGCAGAAACGCGCGAGTCGTCGCACTCCATGAAAAAGATAGACGAGGCGAGGATCCCGTACAGTTCGCATTGAGTTTCTATTGGGATGAAGGAGCGGCCGATGCCGAGTAATAAACGTGAACATCTTCTGATGCTGGCCGCGGCGATCTGTGTCGGTGCGCTGCTGGGCGACAAACTGATTCTGACGCCGCTCACGAGTCTTTGGCAGACACGTGCGGAGCGGATCGTTACGCTCGAGGAGAACCTGACCCGGGGAACGGTGCTCGTGGCGCGCGAAGATGCGATGAAGGCGCGCTGGGAGGAGATGAAAGACTCGGATCTTCCCGAGAATCTTTCCGCGGCGCAGAGCCAAGTTTTGGACTCTGTGGAACGCTGGAAGGACGAGAGCGGACTTCGGCTGGCTTCGCTCAAAACCCAGTGGAAAGACCTGGAGGAAGAGTCGGGCAAGGTTTTGGATTGCCGGGCCTCCGCCTTGGGGACGATGTCGTCGATCGCACGATTCCTTTACGAACTCGAATGCGATCCGCTGGCGCTGAATATCCAAGAGATCGAAATCACCGCACGGGATGAACGGGGCGGCGTGCTCCTGCTCGGTCTGCGTTTCAGCGGACTGCTGCTGATGGAGAAGAAACAATGAACCGATGGATGACTCGTTCGCGGTCTTGGGAATCTTCAATGCGCCGTGCTCTCACGACGTGCGTTTTGTGCGCCGTGGCGAGTGTTCCGGTGTGGGGACAGAGTGAGGCTGAGCCGACGGAGGCGACCGAACCGCTGGGTAAGAATGCGGTGGCGTTTGATGATTTTCGACTCGTCGTGGAGCGGAATATCTTCGATCCCGACCGCCGGAGACGGGAGCCGGAAAACGTTCGCACTGAGGCGTTGCCGGAGCGTCCCCCCACGGATCGTATCCTGCTGGTCGGAGTGCTGGTTGAGGAGGCCACCGCGTACTGTTTCTTTGAGAGCGACGTCCGGGAATATCGAGGTGTCGCCGCGCTCGGTGAGAGTCTTGGCGATTTACGAGTCGCAGAGATCAAGACCGGCGAAATTACGTTGGCCGAGGGCGAGCGTACGATCAAGATGAGCGTCGGGATGAGTCTGATGAAAGAAGGCGACGGCGAATGGCAACAGGATTCGCCGGGGGCATCGTCCGCCGGTCTGGACGTGGGAGACGAAGAGAGAGAGAGCTCATCCGAAACGGCATCGGAAGCCGGTTCGCAAGGCAAGGCGGGCGATTCGGGTGGCATGAGTGATGTGATGAGACGGTTAATGGAAAAACGAAAACAGGAGCTCCAGCAATGAAACACTTCACGCAAACTATGCAACGACTCGGTACCGCCGTGTGCGTCACGTTGGCGTTGTGTTGCGCGGCTGCCGGTGCGGATGACGCACGCACGACCACGGGTGACGCGAACACAGACGGCGAGGCGGGTATACGACTGAATTTCCGAGGAGCGGAGCTGACGTCCGTGCTTGAGTATCTGAGCCAGGCCGCCGGATTTGTGGTGGTTCTCGACGCCGAGGTGAGCGGGAAGGTGGATGTGTGGAGCCACCAGACGCTGAGCAAAGACGAGGCCGTCGACCTACTCAACACGATCCTGAACCACAAAGGCTATACGGCCATTCGTAACGGACGGACGTTGACGATCGTGACCCGGGAGGAGGCGAGTCAACGCGACCTGCCGGTGCGTACGGGTGGCGACCCCGAAGCCATTCCGAAAAACGACGAGATGGTGACGCAGATTATTCCCGTTCGCTACGTGGACGCCGTCAAACTGATCGATAACCTGGATCTGTTGATACCGGAGTATGCGACGCTGTCGGCCAACGAGAGCAGCAACGCCGTGGTGATCACGGATACCCAGGCGAATGTGCGGCGCATGGCGGAGATTGTGCAAGCGCTGGATACGTCGATTTCGAGTATCTCCACGGTGCAGGTGTTTCCGTTGTTGTACGCCGACGCTAAGGAGATTGCTGAGGTGGTGACAAAAGTTTTTGAGAATCCGTACGGCGAAAGTGGAGGCAACGAAAGCGTGCGCCAGGTTTTCGAGCGGATGCGAGCCAGTGCCGGTGGGCGTGGCGGTGGGCGTGGTGGAGGTGGCGGAGCCTCGCCGAGTACGGGTAGCGCCGCGCGGCAAGTTGCGTCGCGTGTGGTGGCGGTGGGTGACGAGCGGACAAACTCCCTGGTGGTGAGCGCGCCCGACGAACTGATGCCCACGATCGTTCAACTCATCGAGGATATCGATGTCGATACGCAGGATGTTACCGAGACCCGCGTGTTCCACCTCCAGCATGCGGATGCGGAAGAGATGGTCGAAATTATCGAGGAACTGTTCTCCGACGAGGAGCAGTCCAGCAACGACCAGAACCGTCCACGGTTTGGGTTTCGCGGCATGTTTGGCGGACGGGACGGTGGACGCGGCGGCGGTGGAGGTGGCCGAGGCGGAGGAGGACAGAACGAACAGGGCCAGCGTACCCAGAAGGAATATGAGGTGTTGGCTGTGGCCGATATCCGTACGAAGTCGGTGGTCGTCAGCGCGGCGGCGGATATGATGGAACGGATCGCCACGATGATCGAAGAACTCGACTCGAATCCGGCCAAGAAGAAGAAAGTCTTCGTGTATCGTTTGGAGAACGCGAACGCCGAGAATGTGGCCGAAGTTCTCCGCAATATGTTCGAACTGGATTCTATTGGGTCGAGCAGCTCGTCATCCACACAGAACCTTGGCCGTGGCAATGTCGGTCAGTTCACATCGACCGGGGGGGCGAACTCGACGCGCGGGGGCTCAACAGGAGCGACCCGCTAAACGGTGAATCGTGCGGTTGGCAGTCGAATGATGATGAGTGGCGAAAACGAGATAACGAAAATGAAACGCAACGGATGTTGGATCACGTATATATGCGCAGCAATCACAATGACGCTTCTGGGGGTGAGTGACCTTCAGGCGCAACAACGCGGCGGATCGTCGAATCGATCGTCGTCGAGCGGCTCGGGTAGCGGGGCGGTGGCGGGAGACTCATACACGGCGGGCCGTGTGTGGGACGCTCTGATCGAAGTGGACCCGGAGAGTGGTTCCGTGGTGATCATCGCGGACGACGAAACCAACGAGCATATCAAGAAGATTATCGAAAGTCTGGATCGTCCGGTCCCGCAGGTCTTGATCAAAGTACTCTTCCTAGAAGTGACGCACCGCGACGATCTGGACCTTGGCGTGGAAGCTTCCGTTCATACGGACGGTGTGGACGATGGCAACCTTTTCCAGTCGGCGTTTGGGTTGGCGGCGGAAACAACTGGTGGCTTCTAT
>CAYTDF010000470.1:0-4552 GCA_964436365.1 uncultured bacterium
GAAATGAAGACAGAAGGAGCCGCCTAAAATCAACTAGAAATGGGATTGACTCATCTCCCGTCCGTTATCCGTGGAATACATTTGGATCGCGGTATGAATGTTTCGTAGATCGGCGACGGTTCGGGTCACCTTGGCTCGTGTCCGGGCGTTCTGGAAATTCGGGATCGCGATGGCGGCCAGAATTCCGATAATCGCGACCACAATCAGCAGCTCGATGAGGGTAAACCCACGCGCTTCGGCTGTCCTGGCTTGGCAACATCGCAGAGGGTTCACCCGCGCCTCCCGGGCCCCGGCTTCTTTACCCGCCGTCGGCCTCGCTTCCAGTCTCCACGATTTGGATGGCGGCGGCAAGGCGTTCACGGACACGCTCTTTTCCAAGAAGGATCAAGACGCGGTCGATCGGGGGGCTGACCGTTCCGCCGGTCAGTGCGACTCGGATCGGTTGGACAAGCACGCGCATCTTGAGTTCGTACTTCTCCATCAGGCCTGAAAGCAGCTCCATCCACTCTTCGCTGCTCGGCTCGTCCGCCCTGGCTTCGATGAACGCCACCACCTCCCGGAGAGGGACAAGGCACTTTTCCTTTAAGAATTTCCGGCCCGCTTTCTCCTCGATTTCGACGGTGTCGACCAGACAGAAACGGCATTTCTCCAACATTTCGCGTAACGTGCGTGCGCGTTCCTTGACCGATTCGATCAGAAATCCCTTCCCATCCGGAAGATGCTGGAGCCCCTCCGTCGAAAGGGAGCCGTCTCCAGACGATGCCGAGTAGTGTTCGAGTAACTCGAGAATTTCCGCGTCACTGTGGCTACGAATATGCTCGCCGTTGAGCCACTCCATTTTCTGAGGATCGTAAGTCGCCGCGGCGCTTTGAACGGCCTCCAGGGTAAACTTCTCAATCAGTTCCTTTCGTGGGAAGAACTCTTGATCGCCATACCCCCACCCGAGCCGAGCCATGTAGTTGACTACGGCGTCTGAAAGATACCCCTCGTCACGATACTCGAGGACCGCTTTCGCGCCCCGCCGTTTCGCCAACGGTTTCTTGTCCGTATCCAAGACCAGCGGCAGATGCGCGAACCGGGGAATATCGTAGCCTAGCGCCCGATACAAAAGTATCTGTGGGACGGTGTTGACCAGGTGCCCGTCCCCGCGAATCACATCCGTAACCCCCATGTCGTTATCGTCGACCGTGACCGCGAAGTTGTAGATCGGATTGCCATCCGTGCGGAGGACGATGATGTCATCGACCTCGGCGTTGGCGATGGCGATATCGCCTTTGATTCGGTCCTGGAAAGCCGTCTCGCCATCTTGGGGAGTACGCAGGCGGACACAAAATGGAGTGCCGTCATCCGGGTGGTTCTCGTTACGGCAGGTTCCGTCGTACTTCCATTTGTTGCCGGAGGCCTCGGCGGCCTTTCGCTTCTCCCCGAGTTCCTCGGGTGTGCAGCGGCATCGGTACGCGTGGCCTTCGGCCAGCAGCCGCTCGATCTCTTCCAGGTGCCGCGCCTTGTGCTCGCTCTGCCGCGTGATCTCACCATCCCAGTTGAGCCCGAGCCATTCCATCGTCTCGATAATCACCCGTTCGTTCTCAGGAGTGGATGTTTCGCGGTCGGTATCTTCGATACGCAGCAGGAAGCGTCCGCCTTCGTGCCGGGCAAAAAGATAGTTGAATAGCGCCGTCCGGATATTCCCCATGTGCAGGAAACCGGAAGGACTCGGTGCAAAACGGACACAAACCTGACTCATCGTGTTTTCTCCAAATGGAATTTGTGCTGGTGACATGCGAGCGAACGAGTGTGAGCGCTTAGGCACTCGCGGTTCCTCGTTTCGCCCCGTTCTCTTGTATTATAGTCTATTTGGGTTGTTTCTTCTTCCACGAATCTCTGAGCGCCACGGTGCGGTTGAAAACCGGACGCTCCGGGGTGCTGTCCGTATCCATACAGAAGTACCCCAGACGTTCGAACTGGCAGCTGTATCCCGGCTCGACGTTGGCGAGACCGGGTTCCAAATAGCACTCGCTGAGAACGGTAAGCGAGTCTGGATTCAAGTTGTCGGTCAACTCTTCTCCTTCGGCCAAGGCGTTGGGGTTCTCCTTGGTAAAGAGGGTCTCGTACAGACGAACCTCGGCGTTGACGGCATGCTTGGCGGAGACCCAATGGAGTGTGCCTTTGACTCGGCGGCCGTCGGGAGCGTCCCCCCCACGTGTCGCGGGATCGTAGGTGCAATGGAGTTCGACGATCTCGCCGTTGTCGTCCTTGATCACTTCTTGGCACGTGATGAAGTAGGCATACCGCAGCCGGACTTCACGGCCCGGGGCCAGCCGGAAGAACTTGCGGAACGGTTCCTCCATGAAATCGTCGCGCTCGATATAGAGCTCGCGCGAGAAGGGCACTTTCCGCGTTCCGGCCATCTCGTCTTCGGGGTTGTTAATGGCATCCAACTCTTCGTCACCATCCTCGGGATAGTTGGTGATTGTGATTTTAAGCGGATTCAAGACCGCCATGACGCGCGGTGCGACCTTGTTCAAGTGTGCGCGCAGGGTGTGTTCCAGGTACTGAATCTCCACCGTGCCATCGTTCTTGCTCACGCCGATGGAGCGGCAAAACTCACGAATCGCCTCTGGCGCGTATCCCCGGCGACGCAATCCACCGAGCGTGGGGAGCCGGGGATCGTCCCAGCCGTTGACGTGGCCTCCCTCGACCAGCGTGCGCAGGTACCGTTTGCTCACCACGGTGTAGGTGAGATTCAAGCGGCCGAACTCAATCTGCCGGGGATGAAACACGCCGAGTTCGTCGAGAAACCAGTCGTATAAAGGACGGTGATTCTCGAAACCGATGTCGCAAAGCGAATGTGTGACGCCCTCGATCGAATCCGACTGCCCATGAGCCCAGTCGTACATCGGATAGATGCACCAGTCGGTGCCTGTGCGGTGGTGTTCGGTGTGCAGGATGCGGTACATGACCGGATCCCGCATGTTGATGTTCGGGTGGGTCATGTCGATCTTGGCGCGGAGGGTTTTGGACCCGTCGGGAAACTCGCCTTTCCGCATCCGCTCGAGAAGATCGAGATTCTCTTGGACGGAACGGTCTCGGTAGGGGCTGTCCTTGCCGGGGGGTGTCTCCCGTTTTCCGGCTTCGTTAAACACGGCCGTGCCTTTGTATTCCCGTATCTCTTCGTCGCTCAGGTCGCAGACATAGGCTTTACCCTTTTCGATCAGCGCCACGGCCCACGCGTAGAGCCGGTCGAAGTAGTCCGAAGCGTAAAATAGCCGGTCTTCCCAGTCGAAGCCGAGCCAGCGGATATCCCGCTGGATCGCGTCGGCGTACTCGGTCTTCTCTTTGGTGGGATTGGTGTCGTCGAAGTCTTCCGCCACGCCGTAGGTGATACAGATAGCCTTGGCGTGGCCGATATGCAGATAGCCGTTCGGTTCCGGTGGAAAACGTGTGTGGACGCGACCGTCGTTTTTCCCGGCGGCCATGTCTGCCTTGACGGTTTCTCGGATAAAGTCGGAAGAACTGTTGTTTTCGTTTTCAGCCATACGATTACTCCGTGTTTGGCCGCGTCGAAGACCGCGGTCCGTTACTACCTCTTCTAGAGATGCCGTAGGGCTTTTCTAAAGATGCGGTAGGGGTGTGTCAAGAATTCCGGGCAGTTTACGCGCTCCGCAGGATGCGGTTCTTGCCAGTCTTATGGCTTGCAGCGTGGCGATTCGGTCCGCCAACGTCAACCCTGCCCCTCTCGGTCCATCGAGGTCATGGCTGAAGAGAAAGCGCGCAATGGGAATTCGTGCGTTTATGATGAAGCCCGCCCGCCTCCCGGATTTTGCGGGGATTCTCCGGCGATTGCTCGATTTTGTGTGACGTTTGCGGAAATGCGGACCGAAAAAGACCTCGTCGTTCGGCACCATTTCTTGCCAAGGAAATGTCGCCCATGCTATTCTCAGTTGGAGACTCCCCGCAGTGTTGCGGAGGTAGATCGCCAGAGTTTCTCCAGCGAAGTACGCTGAACGAGGGGCAATCGAAACTCTGTAAAATGTGCTGTCAATGAGAACGCTCGAGAACGGCGTTCTCTCTTTCTTTGTACTCTCCCACGAATGGGATACCGTGGTTCATGAGGGGTTCCTCTCACATGGGATGCAAACCGCGAATGGTCTGTGCTGGCCGATCTCCAACACCACTTGCCGTTGTTCTGCTCCTCGTAGCTCTTTGTCCCGGCCTTTCGACAGGCAGTCCGGCGAGTGTACGAGAGTTCCGTACTCCGGAGGGTCTCGCCCATGACATTGTGGTCGATATTGTCGAGTCGCCGGGCGGGGTGGTTTGGTTTGCAACCCTCGGAGGCGGGATATCTCGTTATGACGGAATCGACTGGAAGACGTTTGGCCGATCGACAGGGTTGCCGAGCAACTACGTCTGGTCTCTTTTCTCTGCCGGGCAAGACAGAATGTGGGCCGGTACACGAGAAGGGATCGCCTATTTCGATGGCGACGAGTGGTGTTCCGTTCACGTTCCGATTCAGGATTTCGCGACACCTTGGGTGTATTGCATCACGAAGGTC
>CAYTDF010000471.1:0-4547 GCA_964436365.1 uncultured bacterium
GCTCGGCCCGGCTCTACTGAGAACCCAGCGCGGCGTGCATGAGATTCTGACGACGATCATTTTTAACTTCTTGGCCCTTTACACAGTCAACTATCTCGTTCAGGGCCCCTTCTCGGGCGGCCCAGGGCTCAGTCAAACCGCGCACGTTCTCGCCAGCGCCGAATTGCCGGTCCTCTGGCAGGTTCGCGCACAGAGACTCTCCTCGGGTCTGCTTCTCGCGGGATTGTTGGCGATTCTGGGCACGGTCTATCTGCATCGCGTCCGCTGGGGGCGACTCTCAACTCTCGTGGGCCGGAATCCGACCGCTTGCCGGTACGCCGGAGTCCTTGTGAAACGTCAACGGCTGGTGGCGCTGCTGCTGGGCGGCGCGGTCGCGGGACTCGGTGGCGCGCTGGAGGTCTGCGGCATTCACGGGACGCTCCAGGCTCGTTTTGTCCCCGGTGTCGGTTTCGACGGAATCGCCGTGGCCTTCTTGGCAAGAGCGGAACCCTTGGCGTGCATCCCCGCAGCCTTGGCCATCGCCTCCCTGCGCACGGCGGGGCAGAGTTTGCAGTTGGAACTCGACATCTCGAAAGACATCGTCTCTATTCTGGAAGCCGTCACAATCGCCGCCGTCGCGATTCAAGTTGTCTGGTCGAAGAGATCTTGGACGAAGAACATTCCGGCCTCCGGCATGGCTGAGGAAGACGCGACCGAGGAGAAAGGAGCCGGTGCGACCTCATGAGCGCACTACTCGCCATCACGCTGGCTACCGCCGCTCCCCTGTTGTGGGCAGCCATGGGGGGACTTCTGTCGGAGCGGTCGGGAGTGGTGAACATCGCCCTCGAGGGGAAGATTCTCGGCGGTGCGTTTGCGGCGGTTGCCGTGTCGGGGTACACGGGGCGTCCGGAACTCGGATTGGTGGGCGCGGCGGCGGCGGGCGCGCTCTTGGGGCTGCTCCATGCGTGGCTTTGTCTGGGCTGCCGGATCGATCAGATCGTCTCCGGCGTGGCCATCAATCTGTTGGCGCTGGGTGTGACCGGATACGCGGTGGAAGCGTTTTACGGTCTCCCCGGAGCGACACCGAGCGTGGCCAAGATCGGCGTTTGGCGGCCTTGGGGGGGTGAAGGTCCGGCGATTTCGCCGCTTCACGTCTCGGTGATAGCGGTCTGGCTCTTGCTGACGGTCTTCGTCAACCGGACACCGTGGGGCCTGCGTCTACACGCCGCCGGAGAGAATCCCGAGGCGCTTCACGCCGCTGGGGGCCACGTAACCCGGATTCGAACGTTGGCGGTCGGGGGGGGGGGTGCGCTGGCCGGGCTGGGCGGCGCGGAGCTCGCGATCAGCCGCATCGATCATTTCAGCATCGGCATGTCGGGTGGCCGTGGGTTTCTGGCGCTGGCCGCGCTGATTTGTGGGAGATGGCGGCCCGGGGGTATCCTGTTAGCCTGCTTGGCCTTTGGGCTGCTGGACACGGTGGGGCATCGTTTGCAAAGCTTGATGAACGTCTCCGGGCAGCTTCTGCTAACCTTTCCATTCCTCGCGGCTCTCTTGGCTTTGGGGCTCTCGGGATGGGGAAGCCGTCAGCCCAGCGCGCTGGGAAAACCTTTCGTGACGACCGAACCCGGCGCGGTCTCGACCATTCGCTTCTGGAAATCCACAACCGGCATGACGACAACAAGCACTGGAGCGTCTTCCAAGATCGGCTCATGAACGAAGCACCTCGCAAAAACACGGTAATCGGGCTGGCATGGCTTGTGCTGATTGTGCCCGTGCTGGCGGTCCACTGGCGGCTGTTGGCGGGCGAGCTGCCTCTGGGCGGCGATTTGATTAGCCAGTTTATTCCGTGGCGCCGGTTCGCATTGGGAGAGTTGACCGAGGGACGGTTCCCGTGGTGGAACCCCTATATCTTCTGTGGAACCCCGTTTGCCGCGAATATCCAGACCTCGCTTTTCTACCCACTCAACCTGCTGCACATCCTGGTGCGGGACCCCGAACGCTTCTTCTCCTTGTCGATCGTTCTTCACCACATTCTGGCCGGAGCGGGGATGTACCTCTGGCAGCGGAGCGCACGAGCGCGGACCGACGGTGACGGTGAACAGGCCATCGGTGTTGCGGCGATGCTAGGACCTCTCGCGGCCGCGCTGATTTGGCAATGGTCGGCATTTTTGATCTGCCACACGCACGACGGGCACTTGATTCATCTGCGGGCGTGCGCCTGGTTGCCATGGGTGTTCTGGGGTCAGGACCGGTTGCTGGCAAAACCTTCCGCACCGCGCCTGCTGCATTTGGGATTGCCGTTCGCCCTGACGATCCTCGGTGGACATATTCAGATCCCTCTGTATGCGGCCTATCTGTTGCTGGCGCGTGGGCTGGTGTTGGAATGGTCCGGGAGAGAGAGACTGGCGCAAGCCCGCGGAGGTCTGCGAGGTCTGGGAGCGACCTTCGGTGGTCTGGCCCTGGCAGGGGGATTGGCGGCGTTCGTTTTGCTGCCGCTCTTCGAGCTCTCGTTGCAGACCTCGACCCGTGTGGGAGGAGCCAGCCTGAAGTTGGCCTCCTCAGATTCGCTGCCGGTGACCCATCTGCCTTTGCTGTGGACGCCGTTCCTCTACGGCGACCCGGCCAGCCCCATGCCAGGAATGAAGTATTGGGGCGGCTATACCGGCTACCACGAATTGGCGGGCTACATGGGCATCTTCACCTGGTGCTTGATCCCATTCGCGTGGCTAGGCGCACGGCGTGGACGTTTCCGCCGCGAGAACGGTTTTTGGCTGATCTGCATGGCGTTCGGTCTGGTGGGCGCGTTGGGACAGGCGGGGGGAATTCACACACTGGCCTATCACGTGCTGCCGGGCTACGCCTTTTTCCGAGTGCCGGGACGCTTGCTCCTGATTGCGATCTTGGGAGGCGCTGTCCTGGCAAGCCGGGGTCTGGACCGCGTGGGCCGTGGAGGCTCCCAAAAGATATGGCCCTTTATCCCCACTTTGGTTCTATTGGGAGTGACCGTCATCGGTCTGCTCGCGGTGAGCGCCACAACGGACCGTATGCGGAGCGAGTTGAGAGAAATCGAAGTCGAGCGAACATTGCGCGAGCTGCAAATGCCGAAAGAGAACGCTCCGATGGTCAGGGAACGTCTGCCGAATTTCCTGTTTAAGGACCGGCACGCCGGTATGGCGTGGAGCTTTGCGTTCGCCGCCGGTTGGGCTTCGCTCTCACTGATGCTCCTCGCGTTGCTGTCGCGCGGAGCGAAGCCCGGCCACGAGTGGAGGAAGGGGGTGTTGGCGTGGCTAGCCATCGCCGTTCTTCTGGCCGACTTGCTCTGGTTCGCCTCGCGATTCGTGCGCTCCGCTCCCCCAGAGACCGTTGCCCAAATGAGCGCACTCGATATTCCTCCCCTGGCGGAGCATCGCCATCCGAGTGCGGAAGGCCGAGTGCTGATGCTAGACCCGGTGATTCTGACACGCGATGAGATCAAATATCATCCGGGTGTGAAACCGAACCGGCTGATGAATCACGGGATCGAAACAGTCCGGGGGTACGATCCAATCACTCTGACGCCTTTCGCGGTCTTCGTGAACCGGGCATACGGCCGCGCGTTCAATTTCGCGCAGGGCGGCATGCTGCGCTTTGGCACTGCGGAAAACCTTGCACCGAAGGCATGCGCCGCGCTGGACCTCGGTCTGGTCGTGGGAAGGCAGGAGATCGAAGGCTGGGAGACGGTTTGGCGGGACTCACAGGGTCCGCTGGTGGTGTCGCGGTACCCCGGTCCCCGGGCACGTGTGTTCTTGGTTCGCGACGGACTGCACGATTACGGTCCGGGGACAGTGACCGTGCGGGAGGAACACGCCGGTCGGATCGAGGTCGAAGCGAATACCGGAGACGAGCCCGCGCTGCTGGTCTGGTCGCAAGTCGACTATCCCGGCTGGCAATGCACCGTGGACGGGAAACCGGCTCCGGTGGAGGCCTATCTCGATACATTTGTATCGGTGGCCCTACCGCCGGGTGAGAGCGGAGTGGTCTTTGAGTTCGCGCCGAGCTCATTCAAGGCGGGATTGTTCTTGACCGCGCTATCGGGCTTGGGGATCGCCATTCTCACGTTACGGGAGCGCCGCCGTGAATGATCTGCCACCGCTGCCGGAGGGGATCGACCCCACAGACGGTCAGTCGTTGATCGACTGGGCCGAGGAACTGGGGGTCGCGGTTCGGTTCGAAATCGTCGACCGATTCCCAGCGGTGCCGTTGCGCCTCTCCGAATACACTCACCGCCCGCCCGAGATCCGGATTTGGCGATACCTGCCCTGGGAACCGTGGCTGCAACAGATTTGCGAGAACCAAGTCCTTATGGTCGCGCCGTGGTATCTTGTCTATCTGACCCGGGAACTCTACCGATATCTGGAGTCTCACGACCTGTTCGCCTACCGCGCTCCGTGGTACCGGCTGGATTTGTGCTGGAAATGGCGGAACACCGAAGGCCGCGCGGACTCATTCACCGAAGAGGTTCTGGGGTTGATTCGTCCTTCCCGGCGTCTGGACCGGGCCATCGCCGAGGCGTTGACTTTCGAGGATGG
>CAYTDF010000472.1:0-3782 GCA_964436365.1 uncultured bacterium
CGAACGGCCGCTCTACCCCGTGTTGGGATGGGGAGTTTACCAGATCGTTCGGCCGTTCTCGGGCTTTCTCTTCTCGCAAGAGCTGATCGAGAAGGCGACTTCGATTTCGGCGACGGCGAATCATCCCGAGATTTGGCAGGATATCTCCGGTGAAGAAATTCTCTCCGCTTGGGCCGCACTGTTGCTGGTCAATATCGGGATCGACGGATTCTCGCTCGTCCTCTTTTACCTGGCTCTGCTATCGCTTTTCAAACGCCGGGTTGCGCTTCTTTTGGCACTGCTCCCCGCCGCGCATTTCAACACCATCGATTTCTGTCTGGTTCCATCTTCCGAACCGTTCAACCTACTGATACCGGCATTGTTCACCTACACCGCGGCCGTGACCTGGAAGGCGCAACGCGACGGCATGGGATTCGCATTCGGGCTGGGCCTCTCTTTCCTGGGGAAGAAGTTTCTCGCTCCGCTTCTCGTTTGGTGTTATGAGTTTCTTTGGATCAGACCGTGGCGATTCGGTTGGAAGAAGTTGCTGCTGGCTTCCCTGCTGCTCGGCGGGCCGACGATTCTGTACACGGCTGTCCTCAAGGTAAGTGGCATTCCGGCGCGAAGCTACGCCATGGACGCCTACCGCCACTTTGTTTGGATCGGGGACTATCTCCACGAGGGGTGGTATCTCGCCATTCCGGTCAGCGTGGCTAAGGGATTCTGTCTGCATTATTGGCAAGCGGTGCTCGGTTTTCTGGGACCCTGCCTCATCATGCTCGTTCTTCAGTTTCGTCCCCGGCGAAACAACCTCACCGTTCCGAAAGAACTGCGGAATCACCTTCTGTTTTACACCATTGCATGCGGTCTGTTCTGGGCGCTTGTGGGGTTTGTGGAGACACGTTTGGCTGTTGTGCAGGCACCGGCCATTCTTTTTGGGCTGGGGATTCTTGCCGTTCGGAAAACCGCGCACCCGGAACGATGGATCGGGGGCGCGATCGTCTCCCAACTTCTTCTGTATGCCTTTGGCTTCTTTGCCTATTGACCCCGGGGCGGCTGGGGGGAATATTCCGGGTTCGGCGGCGGCATTGTGGCGTTAACCGATCGCAGCCACGCATGCAATCGGCGTTGCAACTCCCGCGCTTTCTCCGGCATGGTCAGGACGAGATTGTCGGTCTCGCCGATGTCCTGTCTCAGATCGTAGAGTTCGAGCGTGCCGTCCTCGTATCGTTCGATCAACTTCATGTCACCCTGACGAATCGCGCCACCCGGGCGTCCCCCCTGGTTGCTGAAATGGGGGTAGTGCCAATAGATCGCGTCCCGCTCCAAACCACCGTTCTGTTTGAGCAGGGGCACGATACTCTCCCCGTCTATCGGGCCGTTGGTTTTGGGATCGACGCTGCCTGCGATTTCCAGCAGAGTGGGGAAGAGATCGATGCTGGATATCGGTTCGCTACAGGTGCTTCCCGGTGCGGTGACACCGGGCCATTTGACAATGTACGGCTCGCGGATCCCGCCTTCGTAGAGATAGCCCTTTCCCGCGCGTAGCGGCGCGTTGGAGGTGGCGGGTGTGTTTTTCCCTTCCTGCACCTAGAGTCCGCCGTTGTCCGAGGTGAAGAGAACCACGGTATTCTCTGCCAAGCCGAGTCGTTCGAGCGTCCGCATAACCTGTCCGACACTCCGGTCGATACTTTCGACCATCGCCGCGTAGACAGGATTGTTTTGCTCGCCATCCGGTTTTGGCTTGCTCCTATATTTCTCGATCGTCGCTTCCTTGGCTTCTATGGGGATGTGAACCGCGTAATGAGCCAAGTAGAGGAAGAACGGTTCTTCTTTATTGGCTTCGATAAAATTGGTGGCTTCATCCGCGAGCCGTTCGGGAAGGTATTCGCCCTCCTCATGCCCGACGATTGGGGGATTCTCTTTCCATTGAGGCCAGAAGAAGCTACGGGGCATGCCGCTACGAGTTCCTCCGATGTTGACGTCGAAGCCTTGTTGTTCGGGAAGATACCCTTTGTCTCCCAAGTGCCATTTGCCGACGTGGCACGTTCGATACCCAACGCTCTTAAACGCCTCGGCCAGCGTTACCTCCTCCAACGGGAGTTGATGCACGAACGGAGCCGGGAGAACCGGCGAATCGATACGCTTGCGTCGACCGATCAGATAATCCGTGATATGAAGTCGTGCGGGATACTTTCCGGTCATGATGCTGGCGCGCGTGGGAGAGCAGACAGGGCAAGCCGCGTACCCGTCCGTAAATCGCATCCCTTGTGCCGCCAACGCGTCAATGTTGGGGGTTTCGTGGAAACGGCTGCCGTTGCATCCCACATCGGCCCATCCGAGATCGTCAATCACGATCGAGACAACGTTGGGTTTCCTTCGCTTTGAGTTCACCGCAATGGCGCGGTGGGGGAGCGTTAACGCCGCTGCGCCGACTGCGGAGCGGATGAACTGTCTGCGGTTGAGATCGTGCGTCATGGCCGTTCTCCGAGTTTTTTGAGTATCGCATTGTAGAGAGAAACCTGGGCACGGTCAGTGGCGCGAATCGAGCGATTTGCGCGCTGGTTCGATGCGGACCGGCTCGGTGTGAAGCCGCTCGGATAGACTGTAGAGTTCGATTCTTCCGCTGTAAGTCTTGGTGGCATCCAAATCCACCTTTCGTTGCAGCAAGAAGCCGCTTGCCGGGTCGTTGTAATCCCGAAAGGTCTCTTCGATGTCCGGCCTCTCGACCGGATACCCGGCAACACCCATGTTACGGTCCTCGACATAAAGAACGACGTAATCGATCGGTTTTGGCGACAGAGCCCATCCCTCCACGACGAGCAGTTGCGTGTTATGGATAACGGCCCGGTCTATACCGACACGGCTCGGCAGACCGGGATCGGCTTCGCCCTTCTTCGGGGGAGCACTGTCGACTTGCGGATAGCCGCTGGGCACTTGGCGTACCCGATCGCTTGGCTTCAAAACGGTTTCCAGCAGATCGTGTTCCTCAAAGAACTCAACCAGTATTTCAGCCACTTTGCGATCGCCCTGTTCGGTAAAGTGGATCCCATCCGCACGGAAGTAATTACGCACGACGTCTTCACGCGGAAGGCGGTCGAACCGTTCCGCAAGATCGCACAACAGAATGTCATATTTCTCTGCGACTTCGCGAACGATGGCGGCGTAGCGCCGGTGCAGTGGCACCAACTCCTTCAGTTGCTGGAGCCAACGATTGGCCAGGTGCGCCGGTTCTCGTCCAGGCGCGTGACTTGAGGGAGCCGTGCAGAGAATGGGCGTGATGTTATGGCTCTGTGCCACTTCGATCATCTCTGTGAGGTTTCTTTCGAAATCCTCGGACGGGACGCGCCGGGGGAACTCTTGCCGTTCCGCACGGGACAAGAGCAGCCTGGTGCGCTGAAGGAACTGTATCAAACGCAGGTTTCGCAACCGGTAGAGCACGGAACGGTTCAGGCGTGCGACCTCCTTGTCCGCCAAGCCGAAGCCGATCCAATGGTCGTTCCAGCCGTAGTTAATCGTGACGATCTTCGGTCTCAATTGGAGAACGTCACGCTTGAGTTGCCGCAGGCCTTGGTGGGTGGACCAGCCTCCGACCCCGAGGTTGACCGTGGAGATCCCTTGTCCCGGATGGCGATCTGAAACCAACTCGGCGAAGAAGAGATCGTACTGCCCGAACTCGGTGCACGAACATCCCATGAAGGCGATCTCCGTTCCTTGGGCGGCCGTGAGTTTCTCCTCATAGTCCTGCTGTATCCATAGACAATCCGGATCCGCTCGGTAAAAGTCTTGGATCAGTCGGGGGG
>CAYTDF010000472.1:3792-4544 GCA_964436365.1 uncultured bacterium
TTGGAAAGCCAAACTCAATCGTTTCGGGATAGAGCGAGTACGAAAACCGGGCGATTCGCAACCCGAATTCGAGCATGGCGAACGCAAAAACAAAACCGGCCAGAACGAGTGCGATGTTCTGTATCTTGCGTTTCCAAACAGACGGGGAGATTTTACTCTCACTCATCGCATTTCTCAAAGCCGCTTTACGTAAATCCAATAGGGCGTTATGGCTGCACCGTTCTCCTCAATCAGCGAGGCCTGGACAGTGGTTTCGCCAGGCTGCAAGCGAACCCGGAACGTCACGGCGGCCATGTCCGGTTTTACCGGCCGGTAGATGTCGGCCCCGCCAACTTTCAAACGCGCCTTTGTCGCCCGGATGATCTTGCTTTGTTCATTCACCGCCGCGTGGATGGGTTGGTTCACTTCACGTGGCCAGCGCCGAACTTCAAACTCGTAGGTTCCGGAGCGTTCGACCTGTACGGCCCACGAGCCTTCACGGACGGTGCCCTGGTTGGCGGATTTCTGAGACCAATAATCGCGGGAACCGTCGGCCAGGTTCATGTCGCTCGCCGTAAGCCAGGCCTCGTCGTGCCCCGGAGCGCCCAACGCGATCGCGCAGAACTCTTCCGATCGCATCGTCACATCCGAGAACCACGCGTCGTAGCGTTCGCACAGTTCGGCAACAACACTCGGATGTTCGGCGCCAACATCCTTTGTTTGGCCGGGGTCGGCTTTGATATCGTACAGCTCTTTTCCTTCGACCAGCCGCC
>CAYTDF010000473.1:0-914 GCA_964436365.1 uncultured bacterium
ACCATGAGCGCTGAAACCCAACCCACCATCTCCGTTGTCATCCCCGCCCTGAACGAATCGGAATCGGTTGGTGAAACTGTAGAATCGGTCTCCGAAGTTTTGACGTCGCTGGGTGTGAAGTACGAAATCGTCGTGGTCGACGACGGCTCCGAGGACGAGACTTCGAGCACCGCCCGGCAAGCCGGGGCCGAGGTCGTGAAACACGTTAATACGAAGGGGTATGGAGCCGCGCTCAAGACCGGCGTGCGGGCTGCGGACGGCGCTTGGATCCTGATCCTTGACGCGGACGAAACGTATCCCGCCGCAGAAATCGGCCCCATGTTGAAGGCGAGCGCCGGAAACGAACTGGTCATCGGAGCCCGAACCAAAGCTGGCGTTCAAGTGCCCTGGCTGCGGCGGCCCATGAAATGGTTTCTTACCCGGCTGGCGGAGAAACTCTCCGGCCAGACGATCCTGGATATCAACAGCGGAATGAGGCTATTTGGCCGGGACGATTTCATGGCCAAATGCCGGAACTACCCCGATGGATTTTCTCTCACCACCACCCAAACCCTGATGGCCCTGGCTGAAAAGCAGGCGGTCCGGTTCGTTCCCATCGCTTACGAGCGCCGTGCCGGAAGAAGCAAATTCCGGCCGATTCAGGACACGTGGGGCATGCTCATGCTGATCGTGCGGACCGTGATGCTGTTTGATCCGCTCAGGGTATTTTTACCCATCAGCGGTCTGCTTATGCTCGCGGCGTTGCTCGTCGCTTTCTGGACGATCCGCACGACCTTCCTCGACACGACTTTTGTTGTTTTGCTCTTTGCATCGTTGCAGTTTTTCGCATTGGGGCTTCTCGCGGATCTCATCAACCGTCGACGGTAATTCAATGTATCTTCCAAGAGCCGCGTCCGGTTGAAAGAAACTGAACG
>CAYTDF010000473.1:924-4536 GCA_964436365.1 uncultured bacterium
GGGGGCACTACGTGCGCCCTACCGGAAGGAGCTTTCGAGAGACGCTTTACCACCTAAATGTGAGGCCAATCTTGGCGTGAATAGCCTTATGGTTAAATTCAAATGGGAACCTATGAATATGAGAACTGTACCTGCTTTGCTGTTTCTCGTTGTATTGACCGGCTGTGGCGGGCCGGATAGCTCCGAGGCTCCTTCGACGGCGAAAATTCTTCCGCTCGACTTGGACCGTTTCTCCGAGATCGTCGCTGCCCATCGGGGACATCCGGTGGTGGTGAAGTGTTGGGCCAGTTGGTGCGCGCCCTGTGTGGAAGAGCTCCCCGTCTACCAACAGGCATTGGAAGTCCTTGGGCCACGTGGTCTGCGTGCGATCACCGTCTGTATGGATACGACGGACCTCATTCTGATGACGTCCGAACCCTTGCTGAACCGTTTTCCGATGGATGCGGAACATTACTACATTCCACCGGAGTACAGCAACGAAGAGATGATCGAAGGGCTCGACCCCGAATGGTCGGGAACGCTTCCCTTTCTGATTCTCTTCGACGCCGACGGGAAGCGGGCCGCAACCCACATGGGGCAGATCACCTTTGACGAGTTGCGAGAGAGAATCGAACCTCTGTTGGCGGGGAAAAATGAGGAATAAAGCTCACCGAAGATCGTCGCAATTACGCTGTCGCCTACCGAACGCAATCGGCCTGTTCATCTTCGGCCTGTTTCTTTTGCTGACCCCTGACCGCGTTCTTGCGCAAGGCTCCGAATCCGATCCGGCCTCGGTGCAGGTCAGCGATATGATGAATCTCTTTACGTGGACGGTCGAAACGCCGTCGCTGGAGGTTGCGCCAGGGGAAACGGTTAACCTGCTGATTCGTCTACAGATGGCGGCGGAGCATTTTGTCTATGTGGAACGTACGAACGTTAGTGTAGTACTACCGGAAGGGGTCCCGCTGGTGGCGGGCGCGGTCAACGTTCCGCCTTCGAAAGAGAAGAAGGATCCCGCCGACGGAAAGATGGTCAACGTTTGGGCGGGAGATACGGAATTTCAAATCCCAATCACGGCCGGATCCAACCCGTCAGAATTGATCGGCGCGGTGACGGTGGCGGTGGAACATCAGGGCTGCAATCCGAAGGTCTGTTTCTTTCCATTCGATGCCGAACTCCCTGTTTCTATACGAGTTATGGCGGGAGAGGCGGCAACTGTGGAAGTTGCTCCACCCGTGGCGGAAGCGGATGGTTTGACGCCTTCAGGGTCGGGTTTTTGGGGTTGGTTGGGGGTCTTTGCCGGTGTCTTTCTGGGAGGATTGATGACTGCGTTTACGCCGTGCGTTTATCCCTTGATCCCGATTACGCTCGGGATTCTGGGAGCGCGGAAGGCGGATTCCCGGTTGCAGGCTCTCTCGATTTCCGCAACATACGTTTTGGGCATTGCGGTGATGTACACGACGCTGGGCGTTGCGGTCGCCGCGACGGGCGCTGTTTTCGGGCAGTTGATGGCCAATCCGCTGATTGTGGGTTTTGTGTCGCTGGTTCTGATCGCGCTCGGGCTGTCGATGTTGGGGCTATACGACCTGCAACTTCCGGAAGCTCTGCGCAATCGAGCGCAACGCGTGAGCGGTGGCGGCTATGGCGGTGCATTTGGGATGGGTTTGGTTTCGGGAGTGATCGCCGCGCCTTGTACGGGACCGATGTTGGGCGGGATTTTGACCTTGGCCGCGACGGGACAGAATGCGGTCTTGAGCGGATCGCTGCTGTTCACGTTTTCGGTTGGATTGGGGATGCCGTTCTTGGTGTTGGGGACGTTTTCGGATCTGCTCCAGAAAGCGCCAAAGGCGGGCGCGTGGATGGAGAAGGTCAAACACGTTCTGGCGGTGCTGTTGTTTGGGGTGGCGTTGTTTGTGGCGAAAGACGCCTTCCCCGGGTTGGGTGCGTTGCTTAGACCTTTGCCTACTGGCTTAGTACTCGGCTTAATTCTCGTAGCTGCCGGGACGGCTTTGGGCGGGGTTCACCGTTCGGTGATGCACGGCGCTTCCGCCTCACGCGTCACGGCGAGTTTTGGGGTGGTGCTGCTGTCGTTCGGTATTTTCCTTGGCGCGGGGGCGTTCTCTGTGGTGCATTCCGATTTGCCGTGGACGACGATGTCCTGCCAAGACGAAGACCTGCAAGCGGCGCACGACGGTGTGCTGAGCCAAGCCAAAGTGGACGGCAAACCCGTGATGATCGACTTCAGTGCGAGTTGGTGCGCGGCCTGCAAGGAGTTGGAAGCGTTTACGTTCTCCGGACCCGGCGTTTCGGCGGTCTTGAAGGAGCGTTTCGAGTTGCTGAAGATCGATCTGACAGAAACCACACCGGATTGGCTGCAAGAACGCTATGGGATCGTAGGCCTGCCGTTGGTGCTTTTTATCGATGCCGAGGGCAAAGAACGTAGCGACCTGAGGCTCACCGGATTCGAACCTGCAGAACCGTTTTCGCAGCGCCTGGAACGGGCTTTGGAGTAGGCGCAGGCAACAGGAATCGTCTCACGCGAGGTTTGCCATCTCCCCCGGTAAACGAGGACTGGCAATCTGACAATCCATCTGAAGATCCCTCTATACATCCGTATGGATGATAGGATAGTTGGGGCATAGACGCTCTTAGAGACAACGGGAACTGCATCGTCCCGATGGTGCAGACCCAGACGAGGAACTCAAGACCCCCGATAGTATGGGCACAAATATCGGAAGAGGCGTGAACATGAACGATAGCCAGGCACAAGGTTCAAATTTTGGCACGGGCAACACCTTCATCAATATCTTCATGGGAGCGATTCTCCTCGGGTTTGGCTGGCAAATCCGGGGTACCGGGTCCTCCGACCCGTCTGTGGTTATTCTTCTCTTCCTTTTGTTTCTATCGATCGTTTATTCCCCACGCAAGAAATTTAATCTCATCGTTCTTGCATTCGTCATTTATGTCTTCGGAGTCATGCGGACCGGATGGGGGACTTTTGTGGGCCAGGCCGGTATCCCCGGTCTGTACCCAGGGCATATTCCACCCAATTACGGCGAGGGCCACGATCTCGTCGTACAGTGGTGGCAGGGCTATTTTTGGCTGTTCATCGTCGGGATTTCTTGGGCAGGTTTCGCGTCACTCTTTTTCGGTGGCTACTTCTTCACGAAGTTCAAGTACACGTTCAAAGACCTGTTTATTTGCGTGATGCTTTTTTCCGTTGGGAAATATGTAGGCACATTGATCGCCGAACAACTTATTCCGCTCATCGCCCCCCAATTCTACTACGAGATTTACCTTCCGGGGTTGTCGAAGCGCAATTATTTCTCTATGCGGGGAAATATGTCTACGGCGTTCGCGATCATCCCCGTGCTTCTTTATATTTGGTTCCTGAAGAGAGATAAGGGTTTCGTGGTGCGCTCCGTCGTGGTCATGGTTCTTTTTTCCACCGCGTTGTCGATTGCCGACATCTGGCAGGCGATCGGCAGAAACAATCTGGACTGGCAACTTCCTTTTTGGAGTTTGTGGGAGTATTTCACCGGATTCCTCTTCGGCGGCGCCGTCTTTTGGTATTATAGCAGACTGCCCCAAGAGTTTCTGATTGAGAGCGACATTTCTGCCGGGTTGGAACCC
>CAYTDF010000474.1:0-4522 GCA_964436365.1 uncultured bacterium
GATCAGGTGGCGGTTTGCTACTTCGGCGAAGGGGCCGCAAGCCAGGGAAGCTTTCATGAATCTCTCAACATGGCGGCGATCATGAAATACCCGATTCTTTACGTCTGTGAGAACAACCTCTATGCCGCTACCACGCACGCTAGAATGCAGTGCCCGACCGAGGACATCGCCGATCTCGCGGCCGCCTATGGGATGCCGGGAAAGGTGGTGGACGGCAACGATGTCCGCGCCGTGCACGAAGCGGCCGGCGCGGCGCTCGCGCGGGCCCGTTCGGGCCAGGGGCCGACCTTGCTGGAATGCAAAACGTACCGCCATCGACCGCACTGCATGGTGATTCCCGAGCATCGCAGCCGCGAGGAACTGGCGGAATGGATAGAGCGCGACCCGATCCCCCGTTTCCAGGCCAGGCTGCTGGAGGATGGTACAGCCACGCAGGCGGAGATGGACCGACTGGCCGAGGATGTGGAAAGGAGCCTCGACGAGGCCTTCGCGTTTGCCTCGAACAGCCCCTTCCCCGACCCGAAGACGCTGACCGAGCGTTTCTGGGCCACCGACAAAGGAGGGCTGCCATGCGCAAGTTGAAAATGATCAAGGCGTTCCGCGAGGCCTTCGACGAGGAGCTGCTGCGGGATCAACGCGTATGCATCTTCGGCGAGGATGTCGGGGAGTTCGGCGGCGTATTCGGCACGTCCGAGCGGC
Source organism: uncultured bacterium (assembly GCA_964436365.1). GTDB lineage: Bacteria > Hinthialibacterota > Hinthialibacteria > Hinthialibacterales > CAYTDF01. The sequence continues at coordinate 700 of CAYTDF010000474.1, forward strand.
TGCAAAAGAAGTACGGCCAGCGGCGGGTGTTCGACACGCCGCTGTCGGAAGGGGCGATCATCGGCACGGCCGTCGGCGCGGCCATGACCGGCCTGCGGCCGATCGCCGAGATCATGTATTTCGACTTCATCACCGTGGCCATGGACCCGCTGGTCAATCAGTGCGCCAAGCTGCGGTTTATGTCGGGCAATCAGTTGCAGTTACCCCTGGTGGTCTTCGCCCAGTTCGGCTCGGGCACATCCGAGGCAGCCCAGCATTCGCAGTCGCTGGAGGCATGGTTCATGCACACGCCGGGGCTGAAGATCGTGATGCCCGCCACGGTCCATGACGCCAAGGGATTGATGATCTCCTCCATCCGCGACGATGATCCGGTGATCTTCCTGTGGCACAGGATGATGTACGACGCGATCGAAGAGGTGCCCGACGGCGCGTGGATTGTCCCGCTCGGCACGGCCGCGGTCCGCCGGCAAGGGAGCGACCTGACGGTCGTGGCAACCGCGCACATGGTTCACAAGGCACTGTCGGCGGCAGAGACGCTCTCCGACGAAATCAGCATCGAGGTGATCGATCCACGAACGATCGTGCCGCTCGATCTGGACACCATCCTTTCCTCCGTTGCCAAGACTGGCCGGCTGCTGGTCGTTCACGAAGCGAACGCGTGTGGCGGCTTCGGTGCCGAGATCGTCCGGCGGGTGACGGAGAAGGGCTTCGACTCACTGACATGTGGGCCGCGGGTTCTTGGCCAGATCGGCGTGCCGATGCCCTTCTCGCACGTACTTGAAAAGGCGTGTGTACCACAGGAAGACGACATCGTCTCCGCCGCCCGGGGCATGCTCATGGAGCGTTCGCCGGCGGGAGCCTGATCGATGAGACTGAAAGACAAGGCAGCTGTGAACACAGACCCAGGGCAGAGAATCGGCCGGACTGCCACGGATTGTATACTCTGATTTGTTTCACCATAATAATCAATTGGGAGGATTGCCATGACTGCCGCTAGTACGCAAAACTTGACCGAGGCACAGATCGCGCAGTACCAGGCCGACGCCCTGCGCTACATCATCCCCCACTTCTCCAACAACGACATGCTGGCCCACGGAGCCAGGATTATTACCCGGGGCGAAGGCTGCTATGTGTGGGACATCGAAGGCAACAAGTACTTCGACACATTCGCCTCGCTGTTGACCACGATTTGCGGTCATCATCAGGTGCAAGTCGACGAGGCGATTCGCAAGCAGATGGAACAGCTCGAGTTCTTCCCCAATTACGAGGATGCGTTCACAATCCCGTTGATCCAGCTGGCGAAAAAGATCGACGAAATCATGCCCGGCGACCTGGGGATCAGCTTCTTCGTCAACAGCGGATCGGAGGCCAACGAAACGGCCCTCAAGATGGCCCGCCAGTACCACCGCGAAAATGGGCAGCCGTGGCGGTTCAAGATGATCGCCCGACGGCAGTCGTACCACGCCACCACGCTGGGGGGCAGTTCCGTCACCGGACTCGGCTGGTTCCGCGAGTACTTCGAGCCGCTGCTGCCCGGCTGCATCTTCGCGCCCGAAGCGCGCGAAAATGATGGCGGCAGCAGCTTCGATGAACTCGAGCGCATCGTTGATTTCGAGGGGCCCGAGTCGATCTCATGCATCATCATGGATCCGATCCCCGGTTCCAATACCGGCTACCCCATGCCGCCCGAAGGATATATGACCAAATTGCGCCGGCTCTGCGATGACACTGGCATCGTGCTTATCTTCGACGAAGTGCAGACCGGATTCGGCAAGACGGGCAAGTGGTTCGCCTGCGAGCATTTCGGCATCGAACCGGATATCATGACCATTGGCAAAGGCTTCACCGGCGGGTACATCCCCCTCGGTGCCGCCGTCACGACACCCAAGATCGCCACCGTATTCCGTCAGGGCGCAGGCACCGAGTTCCGCAGCGGCAGCACCTATGGCGGACACACGATCGCCTGCGCCGCCACCCTGGCCAATATCGAAGTCATCCAACAGAACGGCCTGGTGGAGCGTGCCGAGAGGATGGGAAATGCCTTGGTCGGGCGTCTCGATAGGCTCGATCATCACGGCGTCATTTCGAACGTCAGCGGCATCGGTATGCTTCGCGCTGTCAACATGAAGCCCGAGTACAGCGACATCCCGATCGGCCCTTTCGTACGCGACTGGGCGTACGAACACGGCATGATCCTGCGCGCTAACGGCAATATCCTCGTGCTCGCCCCGGCCCTGATCATCACCGAGCAGGAGATTGACTGGGTCGTGGACCAGATCGACCAGGCCCTCGAAGCCGCTGTCAAACACTTCAATCTTTAATCAGAAACAATGGGATAATGGCCATGTTCAAAATGCTCACGGACGCCGATGTCGAGAAGATCGCCGGAGGCGTGATCGATGTCCTTGAGACGCTCGGCTTCTACTGCGACCACGGACAGATCCTGAAGGCGCTGGAGTCAGCCGGTGCCAAGGTCGATCACGACCGGCGGACCGCGACGTTCCCGCGCAAGATGACGGAGGAGTTCCTTGAGTCCGTCCGCCAGGAGGACAAGTCCTCCTGGCACACGTTCATGCGCGGCGGCAATGAGCAGGTCGTCTACTCGGGCTACCAACCCTACAAGCCGCCCCCCGAGTTCCAGGCCCCGCCCTCCCTTTACCTGTTCCACGAACTCAGCACCTACTTCCACGACGACGACACCGGAGAAAGGCGGCTGGGCAACAGGGACGACTTCATCACACTCATCAAGCTGGGGGACATGTTGAATCCCCAGAAGGGGAGCGGTCACAGCCTCAATCTATCCGCCTCCGCACCCGCCGAGATCGAGCCCCTGGTCACGGCCCGCACGCTGATCGAGCATTCCAACAATCCGAGCGGGGTCTACGTGATGGACGTCCGCCAGATCCCGTACCTGCAGGAGATCCAGTCGATCGCGGGCATCGAGAATCCCTACTTCCCCTGGATGGCGAACCTCCTCTGCAACTCGCCGCTTAAAATGGACCGCAAGGTGGCCGAGCGGTTGGTGACCATGGTCAAAAACGGCATCGATCCGATCAAGGTGACCGGGATGCCCGTCGGCGGAATCAACATGCCCATCACGACCGTCGGCAGCGTCGTGGTACTGGCGGCCGAGTTCCTCGTGATGTGGCTGTCGGCACGGGTTCTGGGCTCCACGGCCCCGCTCACCGGCATGCCGTGTTCCGGGACCATAGATCTTGGCAGCGGCGATGTCAGCTTCACTGCCCTGGATGCGGCCCGCACACGAGTGACGCTCTGCGAATTTCTACGGAAGTGGACCGGTGTCGTCTGTTCACCCGGACCTGGCGAGTGGTCGCCAACCCGGGTGCCCGGACTCTATTGCACACTCGAGAAGGCATACTTTGCCATGGTGGCCGCGGCGTTTTCTGGTTATCACCCGGACATTGGAGTGGGCCACATCGAGGCCGGGTTGACCATCAGCCCGGTGCAGGTTCTTCTGGATCACGAGTACACCGAGGGGCTGAAGCTCCTGGCACCACCGCCGGTCACGGATGACGCCCTAGGCTTGGATACCATTCTGGACGTTGGTTTTGGCTTCAAGGACGACTACATGGCCCACTCCTACACGGTCCAGCAGATGCGCTCCGCCACCTGGATGCCGCGTCTCTTCTCGCGCAATGGCTGGAGCCCGGCCTTGGAGGACGAGTTGCTGAAGAAAGCCCGTGATCGGGTGCATGAGCTGGTCGCTGAGCACAAGCCACCCGAGGCAAAGTCCAACCAGTTGGCACGGATCGATGCGGTCATCGCAAGGGCGCGGAAGGATCTCTGCGGTTAGCCCAAATAT
>CAYTDF010000475.1:0-4520 GCA_964436365.1 uncultured bacterium
TGGCATCTCGGGGGGGGGACCCCTACGTATTTATCGCCACTGAGTATGGACAAACTCTTGTCGGGGACGGAAGAGCGGTTCGAATTCGCGGAGGACGCTGAGAAATCCATCGAAGTCGATTCCCGCATCACGACGGCGGAACACCTTGCGGTGCTGCGTGCGCACGGTTTCAATCGCATTTCGCTGGGCGTGCAAGATTTCGACGCAAAGATTCAGGAGATCATCGGGCGTAAACAAGGATTCGAAGAGACCCGCGCGTTCGTTGCGCAATGCCGAGATGCCGGGTTCGAGAGCGTCGCCATCGACCTCATCTATGGGTTGCCGGGGCAGTCTGAGGAGACGATTGGCGAGACGCTGGCGCGCATGATCGAGATTCACCCCGATCGAATTGCATATTATTCCTATGCTCATCTGCCCGCCAAAATTCCGACGCAACGACGTATCGACGAGTCGTTGGTTCCCGGTTCCGAAGAGCGCTGGAAGATCTTTACGTGTGGGGCGGACACACTCACATCCGCGGGTTACGTCGCAGTGGGCATGGATCACTTTGCTTTACCGCAAGACGCACTGGTCGAAGCGCAACGGAAACGCACGTTGCAGCGGAACTTCATGGGTTTCACAACCCGGGCCGGTTCGGAACTGTTTGCCTTCGGGACGACGGGGATTACTGGACTGACCGGTCTCTACGCTCAAAATACGAAAAAACTGCAAACATACATGAAGACCGTGGGTTCGGGACAACTGCCGATCGAGCGCGGTTGGCGTCTCTCCGAAGACGACCGAATCCGTCGCTGGGTTATTGTCGAACTGCTCTGCCGTTTCGAAGTCTCCTTCGCCGATTTCAAATCGCGTTGGGGCGTTGATTTCTGCGGTTATTTCAGCGAAGAGCTCGAGGGATTGCGCGGCTTTATCGATGACGGCCTCCTCGAGGAGATCGGCGACGCTCTACGCGCAACGCCGGTCGGCGAAATCTTGATACGGCCGATTGCGATGGTGTTTGACGCCTATTTGAAAAGCGGTAAGAACAAGACGGTGTTCTCGAAGACAATTTGATGTATCTTCGAAAAGCGATCTCCGATTGAAGAGCGCTGAGCGCCCGGCTGCCTCAGGCACTTTGCCGCGAGCGACACTTCGTTTGTTCGCCTCCGGGAGAAACCCTTGATACATACCGTAAGAGGAGTTCCTGACAATGCTCAACACACTGAACGCTCGACAAGGGAGCGCTGCCGAGGCGTCACAAGAGACAAACGCTCCGTCGGGTGACGCTTGTGAAACCGACGTCGCAATCGTCGGCGCGGGGATTGCGGGCTTGGGAGCGGCGTTTCGTCTGGAGCGTTCGGGCCAGTCGATACTGGTGCTGGAAGAGGCCGATCGAGTGGGTGGATCGATCATCACTCACTCCGATTCCGGGCGTTTGATCGAGCGAGGCCCGAGTTCCTACTTGAGCAGTGGAACGGAGATGGTGGAACTCGTTAACTCGTTGGATCTGGGCGGCGAGATACTTGAGGTCCCTCTGCGGGAGGCAAAGCGCTATATCTATGCCGACGGCCGTGTGCAACCCGTTCCCGCCGGACCGGGCTCGTTCTTTGGGACTGGCCTTCTTTCTTGGGGCGGGAAACTGCGCTTGCTGTCTGAACCGTTCCGCGGTCCAGGGAAACCGGTTGACGACGAAAGCCTGGAGTCATTTGTGGAGCGGCGTGTAGGCAAAGAGGCGGTCGCCCGGCTTCTGTATCCAATGGTGAGCGGCGTGTACGCAGGTGACCCTGGGGAATTGTCGGCATGCAGCGTGGCGGGAAAACTCGTGAGTCTTGAAAAGGAATACGGGGGAATTGTCCGGGGCTTCATCAAGAGCCGGAAGCGAAAGAAACACGGTGCGGAAAGCAGCCCGAAGAAGAGAATCCCCAAAGCCATCTGTACGTTGCGGGGGGGGCTGTCGAAAATCCCTGAAACAATCGCGAAGCGGCTGGGGGAGCGTCTCCGAACGCGAACGCGTGTCGTCTCGGTGACGCGCGACTCGGTGTCGGGAAAGTTCACACTCGAAAGCGTGAGCGCGGACGGCGAAAGAAGAGCAATCGTCGCGAAGGCGGTTCTTGTGGCAACTCCCGTCACTGGCGCCGCGAAACTCCTTCAGGCAACAGCGCCGCAGATATCGGCTTGTCTGGAACGCATCCCGACAAATCAGGTCGGTGTCGTCACGACGGTATACCGGCGCGAAGACGTTCGCCATGCACTCGATGGATTCGGCTTCTTGGTCGCCCGGGACGAGAACCTGCGCATTCTGGGGAGTTTGTGGTATTCGAGCATTTTCCCCGAGAACGGTCCGGAGGGCGAGGTGGTTCTCAACCAGTTCGTCGGAGGCGCGCGGTTTCCCGAACGTCTGCAGCAGAGCGACGCGGAGATCGTGAAGCTAGTACGCGAGGACCTGAGTTCGGCCCTGGAGACCACGGCCGAACCGATCGCGGAGTATCTGACCCGCTGGTCACCGGCTATCGCCCAACCGCCCGTCGGGCATCCACAACTCGTGGCGGAGATCGACCGGGAACTGGAGAGGCTGCCGGGCCTGGCTCTGGCCGGGAACTACCTGTGCGGGATATCCATGAACGACGCTTTGGCGAGCGGTCTTAACGCGGCGGAACGAGTGGAGGCGTATGCTGGAACCTCCAACGATGGGAAGTGAATGTGAGCGGCGGCGTAAACGTTGTTCTCGTGACCTATGGTGAGCCCCCGAATGCCGCACTCTGGCCCTACTATCGATACGCTCTGCGAATCCTTTGCCGGCTGACCCTTCGCGTCGCCGCAATCCCCAAACCGTTGCTCCCGTTGATTGCCGCGTACCGTACCTACACGCGAACGGCGGAATGGAGAGCGCTGAACTATTCTTCACGACTGGAATCGATCACCCGAGAGCAGGCCGCGAAACTAGAAAGCCTTCTCCGGCAAGGGAATATCGACGCGCGCGTGCACGCTGCCTACGAGTTTCGCGAGCCGAGTCTGGAAGGGCTTCTGACTCGTCTCGCGGAGGAGAGGAGCGTCCCCACGGTTATCGTGCCCATGTATACGATGGATTCCGACTTTACGACTCTGTCCGTTGAGGAACTCCTTGGGCGCCGGAGTGAGGAACTCCGGGGACTCACACCCACGATCGTCTCTTGCAACGAGATGGCGAGACGCATTGCGGAGAGTGTGGCGGAACACGTGTTGCAGTCGATCAAGGAGAAAGGCTGGACCGAAGAGACGCTGGCCGAGACGGGTCTGATCATGTCGGCGCATGGTACGCTGCCCCATCCGCCCGCGACGATTCGAGATAACGGTTTGCTGGGGATGATTGCGTATTATCTGGACCTCCGGCGCAGGCTTGTACCAACGTTCAAAACGATTTCGGTCGCGTGGCTCAACCATGTGCGTGGCGGGCGTTGGACGGAGCCGTCTCTTCCGCGCGTGCTCGAACGAATGCGGCAAAAAGGCATTCGGCGTCTCGTCTATTTCCCATTCGGATTTCTCACCGATAACGGGGAAACGGAACTGGAAGGGAAAAGCCTCTACGAAACCTTCGCAGAATTCACCGTGCTGCAAGTTCCTTGTATGAATACGCATCCACAGTTGATACGCCTGCTCGCGGATCTCGTTACCGAGTCGCTGGGCAGGATCAGAAAGCAGGGCAGCGAGCGCGGCTCTATTTGTTGACGGCTTCTTTCGCGACGGGACCGGGTTGCCAGCACTGTTCGAGCGGGCCGGGCGTGGCCGCCGTGACCGGAATTACGAAGATTTCACGACTGTCACCGTTCACTTCAATGGAGCCGCCCGCTTGTTCGACGGCCTCCCGGGCGAGCCGCTCGCATACATCGACGAGTTTGGTGAAACTATACGGTGTATGACTGAATTTGCTTTCCGGGTCGAGCGCCGAGACGAACCGTGAGGGTAAGCTCGAGAAGCCCAGGGTCGTGAATAGGACACCGGTCGCGCTGGACGGATTGCAGTCGCTGTCTTGTCCGCATCGTGTTGAAATGACCGTGGTTTTGTCGATGTCGCCCTGCCCATAGAGCAATCCCATCACGATGAACGCTCCGTTGATCTTGGCGTCGATGTTGAAATCCGCATCGGAGCCGGTGCAGGAGAAACGCCGATAGGCGGGATTCTCGTGGTATTTCTCTTGGATGCGGTGCCAGGTTTTCTCCCAGTCACCGGGGTTCTCACGGTGCCACGCGAGAACGTCGCTAATCGTTTCGTGATACTGACTGGCCTCTGGAATGCAGCGCAGTCCGGCGCGGATGATCTTCTCAACATCCTCTTCAAAGAACGCCTCGGCGTACATGCCGCCGACGAACTGGCCGCCGTAGAGCCCGTCGCCGTAGTTCATCAACCGTCCGAAGGTCTCGCCCAAAGCGATGACAGTGTTCGGTAATCCAGGTGCGATCAGGCCGGAGAAATCGGCCTCGATCTGATAGTCGATGTCGTCCGCATGACTGTTGAACCTTGGGTGACCGGAGTCTGGAGGCGCAATACCGTTGCGGAGGTTTGTG
>CAYTDF010000476.1:0-4507 GCA_964436365.1 uncultured bacterium
TGCTCCCCCGTCTTCCCAGTTCCCAAAGAGTCAACTCCATCAATACGCCGGAGCATTTCCCCGACCCGGCGTTTCGGCAAATCGTGGAGACGTTTGTGGGTGTCGAGCCAGGGGCTTACTTCACCGCGAAACAGGCCGCCGGGAAGACCGAAACATTTCTATGTAACGACAAAACGATTCGGTACGTGACCGGGCTCGAGCATTTGTCGGGTATCACAGAACTCGATCTGCAGGCCTCCTCTCTGGAAGCCGTGGACCTTTCTGGCAATCCCCGCCTGAAGTGGTTGCACCTGAGTTCGGATCGACTGAGAAGCCTCGATGTCTCAGAGAATCCCGAGCTCGAACAGATTCATCTCTCCGGCGGCGTATTGGAACGTCTGGATGTCTCTCAATGCGTCGCATTGTCTACGCTTTATTGTCGCCGACAACGTTTGACGGAACTGGATGTAGGAAGCAATACCGCTTTGCGGGACATGGGCTGCTCGGGCAATGCACTCACGACGCTGGATTTACGTAATAATAAACAATTACAGACCCTCGACTGTTCCAACAACCGACTATCGGACTTGGATCTGAGCCGAAACACCCGGTTATGGGCAATCCATTGCGCGGGAAACCACTTGACGCAAGTGCCTCGGCTCCCCGACAAGTTCGTGACTCTCACGGCTTTGCGCGTTTTCGATATCCGCAGGAACGACCTCGATTGTGACGATTGGAGTGACATCCAGATGTACCGACAGCGGTTCGGAGAGCCGCTCGAAGGCGAAAGAGGCGGCCTCACACGCGGACTGGGATTTTCTCCACAGAACGGTCTGGACCCGTTCGATTGCAGCGAGTGAGGCGATACCGGTCCGCCCACCCGGTTGCACCCCACTGCCGCCGGGCGTTCGTGTAAAGGAATCTGAGGTGTCTTCCAAGAATTGTTCCTAACTGAGAAACGCTAAGAGCCCGGCCTTCGGGGGCACTGCGTGCGCCCTACCGGAAGTAACTACCAATAAACGCTCTATGGGGGCTCGCGCGTTGATGCGGGTCATGGCAGGCTAGTGCATAGCTCGAAACGCTCTGGTTACAAGGCAGTTTCTACGACGCTTACGCTCACCCGCGTCAATGCTGGGTCTGTTCCTATGCCTGATCGGTGTGGCGTGCTTCTTTCTCCTGGCTTACCGCGATCTTCTTATCGGTAGACAAACCAATGCTTCGCCCGACGAGACCGCGCAAGGACTCGTGCTGCTTTGGGGGTACCGGGAGGCGGTCTTCGCGGTGCTTATCGTCATCTGCCCACTGCTCGGCGTGCGCGCCGTCTCCGAAGAACGGGAAGGCCGCTCGCTGGACCTGCTCTTCACCGCACCCCTCTCCCGTCTCGCGTTCCTGGCCGCCAAAGTGGGCTCCACCATGTTGCAGATCACCTTGGGACTCATCGCAACGCTGCCGTTCGTGTCGGTGACGGTGCTGATGGGCGGTGTCGGCCCGTGGGATCTTTTCTGGTGTTTCGCCGCGCATCTGACCAGCGCGTTCTTTTACCTGGTCCTGGGCTGGTATGCCGGACACCAAGAAGTGCCCGCCGGACAGGCGCTGCAGGAATCGTACGGACTGGTGGCGCTTTTCCACGGCCCGGTGATTCTGATGCTTCTGGCCTACGTGGCATTGGCCATTCCTGGCAAGCTCTCCTCTATCGCCATCGAGGGCGCACTGGTCGCCATGCTGGGCTTCAACGTGGTGATCACCATCAGCAACGCGCTCGCGGGCTGGCTCTTCCTGGTGAATGTCTCCCGGAGGATCGGACAAGAATCCGGCCGCAAACGTCAACGGCGCAAGGCTATCGTCCGCAACCGGCCCGTGCGCCGCTACCTCTGGTCTTGGCTGGGGAAGCTCGAAGACGGCGAACCGTTGCCGGACACGATGGATCCGATCTACGCGCGGGATCTCGGCAATCTACGCCGGACCAGCCTCTCCGGCTCATTCGATCCCCCATCCATGCTGTTCATCCTATCTTTCGTCTCGTTTCCTATGCTTATGGCGCCTGAACTCGTGGTCTGGATCGGGTTAATCTTGTTGTGGATTCCGAACGTATTGTTGGCAGCCCGGCTGCTAGCGTCGGAATACGAGCGCGAAAACTGGGAATCGATCGCCGCGACTCTTTGTGAAGGCCGCACGATCGTCTCCGCGAAGTACCGTCTCACGATCAAGCACGCTCTGTTGCATATCTATCCCTGGCTGCTCGTTTCCGGGCTTCTCGGGTGCGTTGTCTTGGGACTTTTCTGGATCCGGGCGGCACTGCTCGGTGAGGATTCGCCGGTCGATTTCTTCGAATACGCCCTCCCGTACATGGCCACACTGTTCTTGCTGAGCGCGTGCGCGGTCCTGCACGCCACGGTGGGGTTGGCGGCTGCGGTCTGGACCCGCCGTCAGTATCCCGCGCTCCTGCTCGGATTGGCCACGGTGGGGGCTCTGGTTTTGGCTCCGGTCCTGACGGCCAGAATGGGCGGAGCGGGTCAAGCCATCGCGGAGTGGTTGCATCCCGCGTTTGCCGTCCAGGCCATTGGGAATGACGGGCTCTACGGCCTCTTGGTCTGCGGGGTCCAGGTGGCGTGGATGCTACTGGTCAGCGCGGTTCTGTATGCCTGGGTTCGCCGACGGGCAGCGGCCCTGGTATAGGGCGCGCCGGAGGGTATCGATCTGGGAATCTTGGGTCGACCGAGCAGGCAGAGTACAGTAACGTCCGATCATGGCATCCACCACCGCACACGAAGAAGAATCGACCGTACTCGTCATCGATGACGAAAAGGAGCTGCATTACTCCTTTCGGCGATTGCTTTCGCCCCTGGGTTGCGAGATCCGCTCCGCGATTTCACGGGCCGAGGCACTGGAAGCGTTGAGCTCCGGGCCGGTGGATCTCGCGTTGCTGGATGTCCGTTTGGGTGATGAAAACGGATTGGATGTGCTGAAAGACCTCCTGGCCGAACGCCCAAACCTCCCCGTCATCGTCATGACCGCCTTCGGCACCACCGACACCGCGATCGAAGCCACGCGGCAGGGCGCTTATGACTATGTCCTCAAGCCTTTCGACCCTCCGCAGTTCGTTCGTTTGGTGCAGGAGGCGCTACGTACGAGCCATGCGGCGGCGCATAGCGTGGCGCTCCCGGGTGACGCGGCCGACGAGGAAGAGGAGAGCATCATCGGGCATTCCCCGGCGATGCAGGAGGTGTACAAGACCATCGGGCGTGTCGCTGGGAGTGACGCATTGGTCCTACTCCTGGGGGAGAGCGGAACCGGCAAGGAGCTTGTGGCCCGGGCTGTCTACAGCCACGGCAGCCGACGAACAAAACGTTTCCTGCCGATCAACTGCGCGGCACTCCCGGAATCGCTTCTGGAAAGCGAACTCTTCGGCCATGAACGTGGGGCGTTTTCGGGCGCTGTGGAACGCAGGCTCGGCAAGTTCGAGCAGGCGGAGGGGGGGACGGTTTTCCTCGATGAAATCGGTGAGTTGTCTCCAGCCACACAAGCGAAACTCCTGCGCTTCTTGCAGGATCAGACGTTCCAACGCGTCGGTGGACGCGATTTGATTCGCACAAACGTCAGAATCATCGCCGCCACCAACCAGGAACTCGACGAGCTGGCGCGTCAAGGGAAATTCCGCGCGGATCTGCTGTACCGATTGAAAGTTGTCACGATCGACTTACCGCCCTTGCGCAAACGACGGGAAGACATCGCCGATCTCGTGGAGTATTTCATCAAACGGTATGCCAAACGGCCGACCGCGGTGGCCGACGCGGCGATGGAGCGACTCTGCGCGGGAGATTGGCCAGGCAATGTGCGCGAGCTCGAAAACACCTTGCGCCGCGCTCTACTGCTGGTGAGAGGTTCGACAATCGAGCCCGGCGATATCGAAATGGGGCAGCGGGCTCCACATACGGAGCGGAGCGCTTCAGAGTCAATCGAGACGGCCCCGGAGAGTGACGAGCTGGGCCGGGCTCTCGACGGGTTGTGGCGAGTTATTCTCAGCCAACCGGAAGACGAGCGTGAAACCAAGACGTTTCTGTGGATCGAGACCGAACTCGCCAAACGGGCACTCGAGACGACGAACGGAAACCAGGTGCAGGCGGCCAAGCTGTTGGGTGTTTCCCGGAACACGCTTCGCCAGCGCCTCGGATTGTGAGACTCTAGAGCATCTCTCGAAAGTTTTTTCCTTTTGAAGGATGCAACCTGCTGAGTGGTTTCTCCTTCAACCCCCTCCCAACCTCCCCCAATCTTTGGGGGAGGAGGTTTTTGGCTTCGCCAAAAAGGAATGGACTTTTGAGAACCACTCCAAGCCGGATACGAAACCATGCGTGGCAATCCTTTTTCCTCAAGTTCACTCTTCAAGAACCTCGACGCGGGCGGGTTCCGTATGTTGCTTTCAATCGTCTATCACCTGCCCAGCTTCGTTAAACTGTACATGCGGCTCCTGGGAGATTCGCGCGTCCCAACGTGGAGAAAAGTCCTGTTTCTGTTAGGGATTCTTTACTTC
>CAYTDF010000477.1:0-4502 GCA_964436365.1 uncultured bacterium
ACAGCGAATGTCGAGGTCCAGCATCAGCCCGTGCCGCCTCCGGGGATATTTGGGTCACGGACCATTCTTGAGAACGGAAACAGCCTTCCTTCGCTGACGTATGTCGGCTCAGCGCCTACATTCCAGTGTGACGATAACCGGGTACGAGTGGAGACGATGCTGCTTGGCGATCCCGGGGAACTATACGAGCAGCGCATTCTGGTGGAGATGATGCTCCGTATCCGGGACGAAGTCGCGTTTTCCGGGCCCGATGAGCTGGTCGCTCAGATACGCAAGGACGAGGACGTGTATCGGCACTGGCTTGAGGAGAATCCACTCCCAGCGCTCACGCCGTTTCCGGCTCCCTTGGAATCGTACTCGGCATAAGAGTGGGCGGCGCACCGTCTTGGAGGAAAAGCGGCACTGTTTGGCGCGTGGCTCGTCTGAACTTCTCGTCGAGTTCGTTCGTATACATTAGAGGGCGAACGAGACAAATTTGTTCGCTTTACGCGCATTCCGGTCGAATGCGGGTAACTTGTCGTGTCGCTGCCACGTTAGTGGCGAGAGAGACAGACCAGAACTGGCTGGTAGGCCAGTGGAAACGGCGTTCAGTGATAGAGAGATCGTTTGGCCGAGGGAGGCTAGAGACGTGAAACGAGGCGGATGGATTGTGATTCTACTTGTTGGGGTGATCATCGGTTACGTTGCGGGGGTCAACCTGCCAGTTTCCTCTTCCTTGCTGATGGGGAAAGACGATGCGAGCGATTCGGTTGTGGAGGTCGAGCCGTCTTCTTCACAATCCGTGAGCGAGGAACCGGCCGCAACTCCGAAACTAGAGCCCAAGCCTCTCGCAAATGCCGACTGGTTGTTGCGAGAGTTTCTACCGGCATCCTCGGTCGCTTACGCGACCGTCGATCTCGAAGCCGTGTACCGCGATCCTGAATCCACCACACCCGGGGTCGCCGCGCTGTTCGATCGTGAGCCACTCCGATCGATGTGGCAGAACGCGGCCTTGGACGCTCTGGGGCCGTGCGCCGAAGAGCTGATACCGATGATTCCAGAGTGGAAGAGTCTTGATATCTTTGCGCTCCCACCCTCACGGGAGGGGCTCATGGTTGACCTGGTCGTGCACGCCGAATGGCCCCAGCCCGACTTCGAGGGCTTTAGCGACCGTGTGCTGGGGGCCATCGCGGCTGACATGCCTCACGCGGCAAGCGCCCGAGAGGAACTGGAGGGTTACCCGCTCCACTGTATTCGGGGTGAAGGCACCGAACTGGTTGCATTGGCCGAGACCGAGGGAATATGGGTCGCTAACCATCGAGCGGTGCTCCAAAATCTGATTGCCGCTAAGCCGGGCGAAGTGACCCCCGTTGCCTCAGTTCCAAGCGAACCCTTATTAGCGGAAGCGGGTACCTGGCTGACCCTGATGGTATCTCGGCCGCCAGGCGAAGTGCCTGTGGACGCCCCGCTCGGTTGGCTCTGGAACGCGCCTTGGCGCCCCATCTCGTTCCGTCTCGAAGCGAACGATCTTCCTGGAGTGTCGAAACTCACGGCGGCGCTCGACTTGGACGAAGGCGCGCTCCCCGAAGATACCTGGCCTGCGGCCTTCTCCAGCCTTCCGAGCCGTCCGGCGGCGTCTTTGGGCCGGATTGCGTTCTCCATGCCCAGACTACAACCACAGACGGGGCCCGATGAGAATCCCGAACGGAAAGGCAAGGTCGGCGAGCGAGATCGTGCGAACGCGCCCAAGTTGGGGATGGGGCGACGTGGCTTGCGTGAGGGGCTGTTGCCCCCCATGGGGTCGGTGGTCATCGACCTTGTCGATACCGGCGCGGCCGATCCCCCTTGGTTGGCTCGGCTTCCCGATTCCGATGGTGAGATAGCGAATTGGCTTGCACAAATCGTCGACGGTAACTCGCCGTTATCGAAAACAATCGACGCTGCGCCTGTTGGAGACGGTGATGTGACCGCCCTCGAGTTCCGTGAGGACGGGCCGTACACGCGTTGGTTTGGGACCACGCGGGTCTTTGCGGCCGCCGCACCGGGCGAGGTTTTGATCTTTGTCGACGAGGCCGTGATGGAACGATTGGAAGGGCTCAGTTATCCCGCGCCGCCGTTGGGGAGGGATATGGTTTCCAAACAAGAGAATGGGGAAGGGGAGACTCTCGGCACAAACTACCTGGCGTACGCCGATCTGACCCCAGAGCTGATTCTGGCTCTGATGGCGTTCGAGGCGGGAGGGGGAGAGCAGGCGAAAGAGGTCGTCAACACGTTCAAACCTCTCGTGGGCCCCGTAACGATGAACGCCCAACGCCAAGACCGGCGCATGGTACTCACCTCCGAGGCTCCGGCCGGGCCTGCAAACTTCATCGGGTTGGCCACGTTGTTCACGGCGGTTCGCATGTTGCTCGCGAACTGACCCGGTTGCGGATACGGTCGAGAAGCCGCTACCGCTCTCCGTCACTCCTTTGACGACCGGGCAGGTAGATACTCTGGTCCCATTCGGCCATCTGGCTTTGGGGTTCGGCCGATGGAGGGGTCTTCCAGATAAGCCGCCAAGGCTCACGGTCCAGCTTGTCGAGTGCGGACGAGAGGCTTTGCGTGCTGACGACGAGGTTGGCCAGAATCGCCGATAGCTCGTCACGGTTTTCTCCGACCACGCCGTTGACGTCCGTCATCAGTTTTTGGGCTTCGTCCGCTATCCGGCTGACGTCGGTCTCCAGCTTCTTCGCCAAGGATCGAACGCTCTCGACCGTCTCTTGCACGGCCGGACCGCTCTCTTGAACGAGTTCGTCAGTGTGTTCGAGGAGTCCTGCGGCCCGCTCTGTGATTCGGTCGATGCTCTCACGAGCCTCCGATAGTAGCGGAATGACATGCACGGCCGCCGCGTTCATCTCCGCGATCAACGGCGTCACGTCGCGGATCAGCGCCGAAACTTCGGCCGCCGTTTGTCGAACGTCAACCGTGATTCGTTCGACATCTACTTCCGCCGTGGCGAACAGGGTCTCTGCCGACTTCAACGTCCTTCCCGCCTGGACGATGACTTGGTGGATGTCGCCCATCTCTACTGTTGACTGTAGCGTCGAGATCAGCTCTTCGACGCGGTCGAGAATCGGAGTGATCTCCGGTGTCAGGTCGAGTAGGCTCACGTACGGTTCGCCCTTCAGAACGACCGGTTCATCTGAGGGCAGTTCCCGAAGGGGAGTTCCTGCATCCGTCCCCGCGCTCACTTCGAGATACGAGCCGCCCAACGCGCTCTTGGCTTTGACATTGACGACGCTGTCCGACTTGAGCGTCCGGAAGTCGTGAATTCTGAGTACGAGTTTTATTACTTCTTTCCCTTCCCAGATATCGATTGTCTCGAGATAGCCGATCTCTTTGCCCGCGAAGGCGACGTGGTTGTAGGGTTCGAGTCCTGCCGCCGAAGGAATCTCCACCCAAATCTCACGTTCTTCTTGCTGACTGAAGAAACGTTTCGTATCGGACAGGGATGCAATGACAACCACGGAGAATACGATCGCCGTGATGGCGAAGAGCCCGACTTTCAACTCTTGTACACGTTTGTTAGGCACAGTCTTTACTCCTCATTCGACACCCAGGAGATCTTCGATATATTCTTCCGCAACACGGTTCAGGGGAATGGCCCCGTCCGGTTCCCCGCGGATGAATTGGCGAACCATCGGATTCGGATCGTTTCTGAGATCGTCCGGGGTTCCTTCGCTGATGATCTTGCCTTGGTCCAACATGATCATGTGATCGGCGATTTTGAACGCGCTATCCATGTGATGGGTCACCACGATCGAGGTGACCTGAAGTGTGCTGGTGATCTTCATGATCAACTTGTCCACGACTGCGGACGTGATCGGGTCAAGTCCCGCGCTCGGCTCGTCATAGAAAACGATCTCGGGATCGAGGGCGATCGCTCGCGCCAAGCCCACACGTTTTTTCATTCCACCCGATATCTGGGAAGGGAGCAAGTCTTCGAAACTTCTCAGACCCACAAGTTCGAGTTTCATCTTGACCATCATCTGGATGATCTTCTCGTCCAGGTCGGTATGCTCTCGCAAGGGCAACGCGACGTTCTCACCCACCGTCATCGAGTTGAATAGGGCTCCATACTGAAAGAGAATTCCGAACCGCCTTCGTACGGCGTCCATGGCGTCGTCGTCGAGCTGGGTAATATCCTCGTCATCGTAGTAGATGTGACCGGACGTGACCGGCAGGTGTCCCACCATGAGTTTAAGGAGTGTGCTCTTGCCGCAGCCGCTGCCACCCATGATCACGGTTGTCTTGCCCCGCCGGATGTCCAGAGAGTAGCCGTCGCAGACCGCGCGCGGCCCAAACCGTTTCACCAAGTCACGGACTTGGATGATCGGCCGGTCGACATCGTTCCGCCGGAAAGACGTGCTGGAAGGCTCTTGCTGTCCCGCGCTCATGGAGTGCCTTTCAATAGAAGATGGTCGTGAAAGCCAGATCGGTCAGCATGATGAACAGGATGCTCGCCACAACCGACTTCGTCGTCG
>CAYTDF010000478.1:0-3008 GCA_964436365.1 uncultured bacterium
TGGTTTCGGTCGCCGCATTGGTCGTCGTTCGGCCGGCCTTGCTGCGATTTCTTTACCGTGGCAATGAAGCAAAAACCAATGTGGATCGTCTAATTGGTATGGGCGGTCGAGTTGTGGAGGCCATCGTCCACGAAACCGATTCTGGACGGATCATGCTGGAAGGCGAGGACTGGCGGGCGGAATCGGTGGACGAACAAAACCTCGACGTGGGAGAAAAGGTCGTCGTGGTTCGAGTCGATGGGACCCGGGTCTTGGTTCGAGCGGCCACCCCGGAAGGAGAAGATCGACATGGGTGACAATCTCTTCACAAACCCTCTCGCCACCTACGGCACGGTTGTCTGTTTCTTTTTCGCGGTTCTTGCCATCGCTTGTGTGTTGGCGGGCCTTCGCATCGTCCCCCAGGCGCAGACCGTGATTATCGAGCGGCTGGGCAAATACCGCAAGACGCTCACTTCGGGGCTGAACGTGATCATTCCATTCCTGGACAAACCTAGGGGACTCCGGTGGCGCTATGTGGAGGAGGACTCGAAAGGAAATCGCATCGTACGCAGACGTGAGGTGACGCGCATCGATCTACGGGAGACGGTCTACGACTTCCCGAAGCAAAACGTGATCACAAAAGACAACGTGGTCACCGAGATAAACGCGCTGCTGTACTTCCAGATAACCGACCCGGTTCGCTCCGTATACGAGATCGCGAACCTCCCCGACGCCATCGAAAAACTGACCCAAACCACGCTCCGAAACGTGATCGGCGAGTTGGATCTCGACGAGACGCTCACTTCGCGAGACACAATCAACAGCAAGCTCCGCGCGATTCTCGACGAAGCCACCAATAAGTGGGGCGTCAAAGTCAATCGCGTCGAACTCCAAGACATCAACCCGCCCAAAGATATTAAGGACGCGATGGAGAAACAGATGCGGGCCGAGCGCGACCGCCGGGCCATCATCCTCACCGCCGAGGGAAACAAGCAATCCAAAATCCTCGAAGCGGAAGGCATCCGGGAGGCGTCGATAAAGAAGGCCGAGGGCGACAGGCAAGCGCAGATACTCGAGGCGGAGGGTGAAGCGGGCGCACGGATCCGTGTGGCGGAAGCGGAGGCCGAAGCCATCCGAAAGGTCACCGAAGCCATCTCGGCTAGCCACGGCAGCCCCACAAACTATCTCGTGGCCGTCCGTTACATCGAGACACTGAAAGAGATGGTCTCCGGTCAGGGCAACAAGGTTGTCTATCTACCCATCGAAGCCACAGGTGTATTGGGTTCCCTGGGCGGGATCAAGGAGATGTTCGAAAATGTCGCCCCGGGTCCGAAACCGGAGTTGTAGGGATCCGGGAGACGCTATCCCCGCCGCTATCCAGACTGGTCCGCCCCTCGTTATCTGGACTGATCGGCATAGTACCGGGCCACGTATTCGGGGACCCACTGGCCACCGGGGCGAAAAATATCGCCGACGCTGCTAATACCGTTACTGGGCATATACGCGATAAACGTCCCGTTCGGATCGCCGTAGTTCGGCGTAGAGATGCTATCTCTCCGATCCGGCCCCATGCCCTCAATACACCACGACACCTGGCCCGAACTCGACTTCTTGACTTGACTCAGTTCGAAGTAGGTATCGGTCACCGGAAAAAGCCAGGTTTTCTCGAAGAACGGATCCCGGATTGGATCCATGCTCTGCAGATACGGGACCGGCGTCGTCAGTTTGGGCCAGGATCGAAAGCCCGAGCCATGCCCCGTAGAACCGAGAAACTCATTGGTATCCAGAAAGAACTGGTCGATGGCCATGGCCACGACGCGCTGATTGGACTTGGTTTTCGCGACCGTCGCTCGGGTCTGTGCGTTTTTGAAATTCGGGATCGCAATCGCGGCCAGAATCCCGATGATGGCGACAACGATCAGTAGTTCGATTAGAGTGAAACCGCGAGAATGTCTCATCAAATTCCCCGTTTTTTCCGATTCGAATATCGTAAGTTCAAAAGCGATTCTATCGAGAGAACGCCTCCATGAATAGGATAGCGAGTCTCTGAGGGACCCGAGACGCCACTTACTCGAAATACTTCGCCGTATCGGCCGTGGCCGCGACGATGTTCTCCTCCAGATGCTTGAAGTTCTGCATATCCGCATTGACCGTATCCAGGCCGTGCGCGAGGGAGTAGGCGTATGCGCGTTGGAATGCATTGAGCGGCGACGCTTTGACCTTCTCGTTATAGACCGTGTCGAAGGCCGTGGAATTGCCCTTCCCGGCAGAGCTCATCGGAGCCAGGTAACGCACCGTCTTCAGCCCGACGAGTCCGATCCCGGCCTCGCGCGCCCGGGTTAATAGCGGCTGCACCTTCGCCAGGGGCGGCGTTCCCTCTTCGAGCTCTTTCGTGGTCCAGTCGTACCATCCGGCGGGTGTGATCCCGATCATGGCCAGGTCGTACGCGCCGGTCTCGATCGCAGCTTTCAGCAGCGCGGCGGCGTTCTTGTGCGTACTGATACCGGTTGCACCGATCTTCCCAGCTGATTTCGCCGCAGCCATCGCGTTCAAGATCTCATCGCTCGCGATCAGGGAGACGTTGTTGACCGCCATCAGGTAGTACGCGTCGACATAGTCGGTCTGGAGGTCCTTCAAACTCTCGTCGAGCAGTTTTGTCCACAGATCGGCCGCCTGCTTCGCACGCTGCGCGCTGATCGTTTCGCCGGGCTTGGTGGGTACCCCCCACATCGGTGCTTTCGAAGCCACCCAGATATCGTCGCGATGCGCCTTCCAGAAGGGGGCCAGACTCGCTTCGCTCTGTTTGTAGTAGACATTCGATCCGACATCGTAGTGGTTGATCCCCGCCTCGAACGCTCGATCCAGCAGCCGCACCGCTTTTCCGCCCGACAAAGCCGCGCCACAACCGAAGGTCAGACGGCTGGACATAAAGTTCGTCCGGCCCAGTTTGCGGTACGTCATCGTCGGCCGTTCATTACGGCGCACGAGATCGCTCGCGGTGACGGCCGTTTCGGACACGGTACTCGTCC
>CAYTDF010000478.1:3018-4498 GCA_964436365.1 uncultured bacterium
AGCTTCCCAGGGCGGTTGCGGATAGGTTGATGAAACTGCGTCTGTCTAGCCGATTCTGTTCACTCATCATTTCTTCTCCATTGCCGTGTGAATGTCGGCGATACCGTTCCAGATTTCGACCGCGGCTTGCATTGCAACGTCACGGTTCAAGACGCGCGTTACGCCGCCAACCAGCGCGCCTTTCCGGAAGATCACGTCATACTCGCCTCCCATATCGCATACCGTCAATGGCGCGCCGTCAACTTCGAGACTCTCCACAGACTCGCCATACCGTTTGGCGTGCTCCGTATACCCGGCGATGGTAGCTTCCGCAATATCGATGCTCTCCGGGCGCACGATGAAAGCCGCGACCGCACCGTCGCCGCTCCGATACTGGGCTGTGTACGTATTTCGAAGGAAGTCGAGCCCCATGGCGTCGACTTTGAAATAGCGGATCGAATCCGGGATCAAATCGTCTTCCGGGAACGCCTCCAGTCCCCAGACCGGTTCCTTGCCCGCCGGGAGAAAACCCGCCACGATCTTCGCGATCTCCGGACCCAACCTTCCGTCCGTATCGCTGTCGTCGAGCACTTCGATCTGCGCGTAATAGCGGCCCCGCCACACATAGCAGTTCGCGCCGGAACGGTACGTTGCACGACCGATCTCCAGATTCTCCGCATCGCGCGACCGTTCCCCCGCAAAGACACCGAATGCGTTTGTGGGGGTGCCCATGTCGTAGATTGACAGATTGAGGAAGGCGTTCTCGTCGTCTTGCTTCTCGTAGGTAGCGCATGTCAGTCCTTCCACATTGTAGGCGAGAAAGAACTCCGCGCGGCCGTTGATCTGTTCGTACAGACTCTCGGCTGTGAACTGGAGCACGCTATCGTAGAGTTTCCAACCCTCGGGCGTCAGACGGTCCAGTTCCTCGGCCAGGCGCTCGTCCGAAAGGGGTGCGGCTTCCCGGTCCCGCTGGCAGCTCGAGTAAAGCAGACAGACCGAGACCAGCGCGAGCGCGACCGTCTTCGTATGGGGATGGCTGGGGAACCGCATGATTCTCTTTCCGTTATTGGGCGTGCTCTATTAAGCGACTATACGCCCATCATGCCAATGCTGTCACGCCTCGGCTCGGGGTAGGGTATCCCCCTCCACACGACGGAGGAGCATCTTGCCGTGCAGGCCGAGATTCAGCAGAAACGCGATTCCGCAACCGATCAGGGTGGCAAGGATGTCCTTAGGATCGAAAGTCCCCCAGGGGAATAGAGGCTGTGCGAATTCGTACACGATCATCCCCATGGTTTGGGTTCCGATCCAGAAGCGTGTACGTGGACCGTCTGCGTGTGACAAGAAAAGTGCAACGTGAATCAGTACGATCACACCGAACAGGTTCCCCGCGGTATCGGCAAGACCGAAATCGAAGATGTCGTTCCGGTAGATATGCGCGCGATAGACCTGTGTGGAATACTCCGTCGCCCCGAGCGCAATGAGGGCGATCAGCAAATAA
>CAYTDF010000479.1:0-4495 GCA_964436365.1 uncultured bacterium
CGGCTCGCAGGCATGCACGGGTACGATCCCGGAGACAAAGATTCGGTCGCCATGATCGCGAGTAACGTCGAACTGGATCCCATGCCCAAGCGTTTGGACGACCTGTACTCCATCATGGCGCGTGAGGCGTTCGGATGAAGCCTCACGTCGTGATGCGTTCGTGCAACGACATGCCCCTGATCGCGGAGTCGCTAAAGCGACTGCACGAACAGAGGCTTCCGTTCGAATTGTTCGTTTTTGACAACGAATCGACGGACGGCACGGTCGAGGAAGTGCGGAAATACAGTCAGCATGTTATCCATGTCCCGGAGGGAGCGTATGTTCCGGGACGCGTGCTGAATGAGGCGATGCAAACCACGACAAGCGAGATCGTGGTCTTTCTGAACTCCGACTGCGTTCCTCAGGACGATCTGGTTCTGGAGAAACTCCTTAACGGATTTGACGACGAAAGCGTAGCGGCTGTTTTGGGCCGTCAGATTCCGCGCCCGGGTTGTTGGCCGATCTATGCCAGAGACACAGAGGCGACGTTCGGCGACGGCGTACGGCAATCGACGTGGCGGCACTGCTTTTCGATGGCGAACTCGGCGATTCGACGCACGATGTGGGAGGAACGCCCCTTCAATGAAGGCATTCAATATTCTGAGGATATCGAGTGGACGTGGTGGGCGCGCCAAAGGGGATACTCCATCCGCTATATTGTGGATTCCATTGTCGAACACTCGCATAATTACGATCTGCGGGCACTCTACCGAAGGCATTACGGAGAAGGATGCGCGGAGGCGGTGATTTTCGACTGGCCCGCTTGGGAGCGCTCCTGGTTGCGTTATTCGGGGATTCCATGGCTTCGGCAGGTGCTCAGCGATTGGAAATACTGTCTGCGGACGGGAGAGTTGCGGTGGGGGCTCTACTCCCCTGTGTTTCGATTCGCGCAAATGCTGGGACGCCGCGCCGGTTTTCACGCCGGTCTGGTCTCCATCGAGGAGAAAAGATGATCTTCGCAACCCACGGTTCGCCGGCGTTCAATGCCCGTCTGGACGACGTACTAGGCCGAATTGCGGCGACCGTGCAGGCGGCTCTCGGTGAAAATCTGGTGGCGCTGATCTTTGGGGGAGGGTACGGTCGTGGCGAAGGCGGTGTCTTGCGGGATCAAGGTAAAGAATACCCCTACAACGATTTGGACCTTACTCTTATCGTGAAAAGAAAGAACTCGGTTGCCCAGACCGCTCTAGCCGAGATCAGCAGGACCTACGAAAGAGAACTCGAGATCGATGTCGACTTCAGCCGCCCACTGACACTCACCGATGTGCGAGAGTGGCCCCGGCAGCTGATGTGGCAGGATCTGTTGAACGGTCACATCGTTCTGTCCGGTTCGCCGGATATTCTGCAGGCGAACGCTCCCGCCGCACTGCGGGAACCGTTGCCCATCATCGAGGCGACGCATCTGCTTCTGAATCGTGGCGCGGGGCTGCTTTGGGCCACGCGCGTTGTGCGTGGTGTTGAACCGGAGCCCGATCCAACCTTCATCAAGAGGAACTACTTCAAAGTCCTGCACAGCATGGGTGACGCGATCTCGATCGCGCACGGCTGTTTTGAGACACACGATACGGGACGAGCGGAGCGTTTCCGCCGCTTGATGGATGCGACGCCGAACGTGGCCGCGCTGCAACTGGGCGACCTGTATGAAGAAGCGGAGCGCTTTAAGTTCAATCCCGACCACCCGCCTTCGGTGTCGCTGAACGTGGAAAATCTCGCTGTGACCGCCAGGCAATGGGGTGAGGTCCTGCTCTATGTTGAGTCGAAACGTACGGAGCGGAACTTCGATACCCCGCAAGCCTACGTGGAGTGGGGCGGGCTGCGAGAGCCCAACAAGAGCCATTCCCGCGAATGGCTGAAGAACGTTCTCCGCAATGCCCGGCTGCGCCAGTGCTCTTGGCGCTATCCGCGCGAGGCGCTCTACCGAAGACTTCCGAAGCTGTTGGGTTTGACCGAAAGCGTCTGTGAGGATTGGGAGCGGGAGAGCGCGCAATTCATGAGCGTGTGGATGCGGTACAACTGAGAATCTCCCGGAGTCTCTTGTGCGCCGGAATTCAGTCTCGCATAATCATGACAGGAAAGATGGGATGCGCGGCCGTGACCGAGATCAACTTCTGCACCGAGGAGAGGAACGACTGTGAGCGAGATTGAGGTTTTACGAGAAGCACTCGAACGCGAGCGTTCGGCCCGTGAGAAGGCCGAGCGGCTTCTAGAGGAGCGAAACCAGTTCGTTCTCGAAACCCAACGGAAATTCGAAGAGGCACACAAAGATGTGCGGGTCCGTTTGGAATACCTCAGTGATACGTTGGCGAAGAGCGAATCTCTCCTGACCGCGGCCAGCGAGCAGTTGGAGGCGGTGTTGGACGCTGTGCCGGGATGTGTTTCCTGGATCGACAAGGATCTTCGATACCGCGGTGGGAATCAGTACTTTGCGGATATCCTGGAAGTCCCTTCTTCCGATATCGCGGGTCTGCCCGTCGGATACACGCAGAGCGGTAAGGAGTTTCTCGAATTTTCCGAATGCTTCTTTGCATCCGACGAGCACGAAATGTCGCGCGAAATCATGATGCGTGTCGGGAAGGAGGAACGTATCTTCTTCGTGGCAGCCCGAAAGTACCTGGACGATCGAGCGGCTGTGTTTGTCGGGGTGGATGTTACCGAAAACAAACGGGCCGAGGCCGAAATCCGCCGTGCGCAGGAACAGGAAATCGAGATCGGATGGACGATTCAGCGGGAACTCCTGCACGAGCGTCCACCGACAGCCCTCCAAGGAATTGAGACCGCAGCCCTCACCATTCCCTCGAAAAGTATCGACGGCGATTTCTACGATTTCATCGAGCACGATCCCAAGTGTCTGGACGTTGTGATCGGCGATGCAATGGGCAAAGGCATTCCCGCGGCCCTTGTGAGCGCAGCGATGAAATCCTCGATCCTCCGCTCTCACATACGTCTCGCGAATCATGACAGCCGCGAACGTTTGATTGCTCCCGCAAGTGTCTTGACCCAGACGGCAAAAGCGATGGTTAGCCAACTGGTCACGTTGGAGACGTTCCTCACGCTTTGCTATGCACGCTTTGAACTGGAATATGGACGAGCCACACTCGTGGACTGCGGACATACCAACACCATCCATTACCGCCGAGACGAACATAAACTGGATTTAATCGAAGGCGAGAATATGCCGCTCGGCGTTCTGGAAGACGAGGTGCTGTTGGAAATCTCAGTTTCCTTCGGCCCGGGAGATGTCTTCCTCTTCTATTCCGACGGCGTTACGGAGGCACAGAGTCCAGCAGGGGAGTTTTTCGGTGAGAAACGCTTGGCCGAACTCGTGAAGACGAACAGTGATCTTTCTGCGTCGGAACTTGTCGAAAGTGTCTGCAACGAGACTCGGGCCTTCAGCGGCAGTGACACGTTCAGGGATGATTTGACCATCGTCGGTGTGAAAATCGTGGGCGAGGTTGGCGGTGCGAAATGTTCGTTTGGACGAATGGAAGCCAGGAGCGATCTGGCGGAGCTTCCCGCAATCCGCGCGTTTGTGCGGGAGTGCTGCGAAAACGCTCCCAAGACCCTCTCCTCAGAGAAACTCGATGAACTGATTCTCGCCGTACAAGAAGCCGGTGTGAACATTATCAAGCATGCCTACGAGGATCGGGCCGATGGGAATATCGATATCAGCGTGCGCTGCGGTGAAATCGACATTGAGGTGATTGCAGCTCATCACGGGAAAGAATTCGATCCGTCTACGGTACCGGCGCCGACATTCGATGGTTCCAAGGAAAGTGGATTCGGCGTGTATATCATCGAGCAGTTCACGGATGAGGTTCGCTATGAAACGGATGAGACGGCTGAGACGGAGCACCGTATCGTTATGATTAAACGGTTGGCCTGAACGGCAAATCTTAGGTGGCAAGCACGCGCTCGACAGCGGCGCGAAACACTTCGACATCGACCGGTTTCGACAAACGCTCCTGTACACCAATTCGTTCAAACTCCTCGGGAGCGAACCGATCAAGGTAACCACTGACGACAATAATTCTGAGGTATTCGGTCTCCGGGCAGTCCCTAGCGATTCGGGAGAGAGAGAGTCCGTCGAGGTCAGGCATCATCAGGTCGACGATGAGAAGATCGGGTCTCTTGTGAGCGAGGAAGTAACTGGCTTCTGTCGCGTTCATGGCCGACAGCACAACATATTTCCCCGTACTCTTCAGTATCATCACCAGGATCGCCAGCACCTCTTCGTCATCGTCGACGACAAGGATGGTGGGCTTCTTCAAGCCGAAAAATTTTCTTCGATCAACCGGGATATTCCGCCGCTCGAGAAACGCCATGAAATCCTCACGCTCGATCAAAACGACACCGTCAGGACTCCTCTTAACGTGGAGTTCACCGTCATCAATCCAAACCTGTACTTCGTCAAGTTCGACTTCCTGGTATGCGGCGACATCGTCTACGGTGAGCATGT
>CAYTDF010000480.1:0-4493 GCA_964436365.1 uncultured bacterium
TCGCCGCGCGCGTCTCGGCGGCGACCGGTGAGAGCGAGGCTCCAAAATCGTCGACAAAATCCCGCAAGAAGAAGCGGCTGCCCCCAGACGAACTGCCGGATTCCGGTCAGATCGCTTCGGCGACCCACGGGGAAATCATGTCCGCATCCTCCGAAGAAGAGGTGGAACCGGACGAGTTGCCGATGAAATTCGTGGCCCGAGAACGCACGATCACCTTGGGAATCGAGAACAAAGAGCAGTTCGAGATCGTGGGCGGGTTGCAGGCCGGAGACCTGCTGGTTGTGGTCGGCTATCAGACGTTGACCGATGGGGTTGAAGTGAATCCCAAGACCCGTGGCGAACCGGTGATGCCGGACGAAGAACAGAAAGACGACGATCGGAAAGAGAAGGAAGACGGTTCAACCGCTCTAACCAGCAAGAACCGTTCGGATACGTCCGGTTAGCCCGTGTCGAACTCTCTTCATAGAACCACCGACGTGCACTACTCGGTGGCCAAGCGCTCCACAGAAGGCCCGTGAGCCAGGCCATTGTTTCTCCACATGACTCGATAGGGAAACCGTGAACGACTATGCCGCTTTTGTCCTGTCGCAACATCCGCAAGATCTACCCGGACGGCAAAGAAGCGCTCCGGGGAATCGACCTGGAACTCGATTGCGGAACGTACGGCCTGTTGGGGCCGAATGGCGCGGGTAAGACCACATTGATGGAGATCATAACGCTCGGCCTAGAGGCCACGAGCGGTGAATTGAGACTCGCTGGCATCGACCCGGGGAGCGACCCCATGGGCGCTCGCCGGACCTTGGGCTATCTTCCGCAACACGTCGGGTTTCATTCGCAGCTGAGCGCCTTGGAGTTCCTCGAATACGTCACACGGCTCTCCGGGGTGTCCGGCCGCAATGCGAAGAAGCGCGCGAAGGCGATCCTGGATCGCGTGAACTTGGGTCCCGTCGCCAACGAGCGATTGCATACCTACTCCGGTGGGATGCTTCGGCGAGTCGGCATCGCTCAAGCCCTGGCCGGAGATCCAAGCATCCTCGTCGTGGATGAGCCGACCGCGGGATTGGACCCTGAAGAACGTATTCGTTTCCGTAATCTGCTGTTTGAGCTGGGCCGGGATCGCCTCGTCATTCTTTCCACACATATCGTTGGCGATGTCCAGGAGACATGCTCCGAGCTCGGTTTGCTGCTGGATGGGCGGATGGTCTATAGCGGTTCCGCACAAGAGTTTATTACCGCCGCCTCCGGCTCGACCTGGGAGTGCGAAGGCGCAGTGGATGAAATCGACGCGTTTGCTGCGTCCGGCCGTCTGGTTCAGATTCGAGAGACATCCCCCGGTTTGCGATTCCGTGTGATCGGCGAGCGTCCAGAACGCGAAATGTGTGCCCCGATGGTCCCGAACCTCGAGGATGCCTACGTCCACTTCATGAACCAACAAGGCGTGCTCACCGCTTCGAATTGGGGGACGCGCGAAGCATGAACCCTTCGATTCGTTCCACTCCCGCCTTCCTCCTTTCGGGGCTCGCCACTCTCTTTTGGCGTTGGCCACGTGACGCTGTTGCGAATACCTGGCGGCTCGTGAAGATCGGTGCCCGTCTTGTCGGCCGCGGATTCGTTCGTTGCTGGCGTGAACTGAACTACCTCCGTGTCATGTTCTTCTCTCTCTCTCGGAACTTCCTCGATGCCGAAGGCCTCCTGGCTCTGATCATCGCCGTGGTGGCGTTCGGAATCCTGTTCTTGCAAGGGCGTCCGGTGGGGGGGCACGAAATGCTGGATATCAGCTACCGCCTGGTCTCTCTTCTGATGATTCTCTTCGGCATGAATCTTCTCCCGCGTGAGCGTGAGCGGGGGACGCTGGAACTGCTCTGGAGCCAGCCGATCTCACGAGGCGGTCTGCTCCTGATACAACTTCTGGTGTTGACCGCTTGGGGCGGCTTGCTTCTGGGATTGACGTTCTGGTTCTATGGGCGGTTCGCGGCCATGGAGATCGATACACACGTAGTTCTCGGGATGTCGCTATCGACCGGCTTTACCGTGGGACTGCTCACCGCGCTCGTGAGTACCTTTTGCCGCCACGCGATCGCCACAGGGATTGTGACGTTTCTTCTCGTCGGCGCGCATTACGTTTGGATCCCCAACTTGGGTCCCGTGGCGCTCTTTATGAATCCCATTCCCGAAACAGGGGTCCCTATACGATTCATGCGAGGAATATCGATACCCTTTAACCGGATTTTCGTATTTATTTTTGCTGCATTCTTGTTTGATTATCTTGTCCGGCGCTTGCGGCGGACTGCACGGTGGTTTACCTGATGAACCCGATTGAGCCAAGACAAGAGGAGAACACCGGCGAGGCGAGACGCGAGGGTCTGGCTGGGCTGGCGGTGCGGTTCCCGGTTACGGTGAGCATGTTCTTCATCGGTGTAATTCTTCTCGGTTACGTATCGCTGACGAATCTCCCCACGAATCTGTTTCCGGATCTTCGTGCGCCACGGGTTACCGTCACGGCGGACGCGCCAGGGCTTTCGCCGCAAGAGATCGAACGGATCGTTACGGAGCAGTACGAGGGTTCTCTTTCGACGATCAAAGGCGTCGAGCAAGTGACCAGCGTCGCTCGCGCGGACAGCGGCGTGATTCAGGTCGATTTCGAGTGGGGGACGGATATGGATTTCGCCCTGCTCGACGTGAAGAAGCAGGTGGGGGGCTACAACATCCAGGAGCTTTCCGAACCGCCGCAGGTGCTTCGCTACGATCCCAATGACATCCCGGTGCTGACACTGGCGTTGCATGGCGCGAAATACTCTCCGGAATATCTCTACCTACTTGCCTATCGGACGATCGGACCTGCGTTGGAACGTCTGCCTGGCGTCGCTCGAGCGGTTCTGACCGGTGGTGAGATTCCCGAGATCCGCTGCCGTTTGGATCCGGATTTGGTGGTTTTCTACGGATTCACACCGGGCGAGATTGAGAGTTCTCTTCAACAGGCCAATGTGTCGGCAACGGGCGGGTGGGTCGAGCAAGGCAATGTGCGTTATCTGATCAGGGCCATCGGTGAACTGGAAGCCATCGATCAGGTTAGTGAGGTGGTTGTCGGGTACCGGAACAATGTCCCGATCTATTTGGCCGACCTGGGCGAGATCAGCTGGGAACCGCAAGAACCGGAGAACGCGGTGTGGTACCAGCACAAACCCGCCGTGGGTTTGAGTCTGTACCGTGAGGCGGGAGCGAATACGGTCGAAGTCGTCGAGACGGTTCGCGAGTTTCTTCTGCAGATTGAAGGCGGTGGCGCCGCCACAATGGGAGGGGGAGGCGGTGGCCGTCCCGGTCGAGGGCACGGAAAGCGCGGCCGTTCGAGAGGTGGTTCGGGTCCGATGCGGCTTCTTCCGAAAGACATTAAACTCGACGTCGCCTACGATCAATCGGTCTTCATCACGCGTTCGATCGATGAGGTGAAGTCTTCGGCGTTGCAGGGCGCGGGCTTGGCGATCATCATCCTTCTGGTCTTTCTGCGTAGCGTTCGTAGCACGCTGATTGTCGGCATCTCGATTCCCGTTTCGATCATCGCCACCTTCAACTTGATGTACTTCATGGATCTCTCTCTCAACGTGATGACATTGGGCGGGCTGGCGTTGGGCGCGGGAATGTTGGTGGACAACGCCATTGTTGTGTTGGAGAACATCTTCCGTCGGCGTCAGATGGGGACAGACGCCCGGGAGGCGGCCATTCACGGTTCCGGGGAAGTCGGGTCGGCGATCATCGCCTCGACGCTGACGACGGTTGTTGTTTTCTTGCCGATCGCTTGGATCGGCGGTCTGACCGCGCAGCTTTTCAAGGAGCAGGCGCTCACGGTTGTCTTCTCTCTGCTCACATCGCTGGTTGTGGCTTTGCTGATGATTCCGGCTTTGGCCGCCCGGCTTCTGCGAGGCCGCTTCAAGCCGATGGAGCGGAAGCATCGCTTCTATACAGCCTTCTTGCGGGGCTCTTTGCGGATGCGATGGGTGGTGTTGATCGTGACCGGCCTGGTAGTTTGGGCCAGCATTCCTCCGGCCCGGAGCATTCCCCAAGAGTTTATTCCCCAGGCGGCGGAGAAACAGTTTGTCGTTGAACTGCGTTTGCCGACGGGGACGGAACTCGAGGTGACCGGGATGGCCGCGAAGACTGTCGAAGGTTGGCTGTCGGAGTTCGGTGACGATGTGGCGAGTGTGTACACGCTTGTTGGGAAGTCCCCGGAAACCGCCGCTTCGATGGACGCCGACCCGGAAGGACCCCATACCGGAAAACTCCTGATCACGATGGCGGATACGGCGAAGGTATCGGTTCCCACTGTGGTGGAGAAACTGAAGACCCGCATTAAGACACTTCGCGGAGCCGAGGCCCATTTCCTCCTTTCGCAATCGTCTATCGGTTCGCTTATCGGGGAGGCCCCCGCCGCGATCATCGTAGAAATACGAGGTCGTCGATTGGCGGAACTGGCTAGCATCGCCGGGCAAGTCAAGGGG
>CAYTDF010000481.1:0-4482 GCA_964436365.1 uncultured bacterium
AGAAGACAGACTCGACCGCGCGGTATACTCCGGCCATGACCGAGGCGAACGCGAGGAGTCCCGTCAACGAGCAACCTCATGCAAAAGGCCGAAGAGTCAGACTCATTACCGTCTCACATCGCACGCGTTCCTTACAAAACAGATGCCGATCAGAACCACGCGTAGATGAGCACTTGTGACACCAAGGCTGCAATTGCATACGGGCGAAGGTTGATCGTCTTGCCGCTCTGCTCGTTCGTCACGTAAACCTCATCTCTCTTCAGTGTCATGACCCAGCAGATCAAGAGTATGAAATAGGCGATGAAGATACACTTCGCGGAGAAGACATCGATTCCGAGAATCCAACCGCGCATCATTTGCTGCGGGCCGCGCAGGAGATTGGCGATGAGGTCGGCGATAGTCGTTAACAAAGGGATTGATCCAGGTTCCGGAAACATCAGGCATTCCCTCCTTTATAGCGATAAACCAGGCCTTTGAGTTTTTCGTCGGGTTCCATCGGTGTGACCAGACTTCCAATGACCGTCAGGAGGATCGAGAGAACGAACGACCACCAGGCGACGTATAGGTACGGGTCTTCGATCAGGAACAGAGGCTCTGTTGCATAATCCGAGCCTGCAAGCAGCATTCCAATCGAGCAACAGAGACCGCCGACCAATCCCAGCAGCGCGCCGAAGCCGGTCGCGCGTTTCCAAAGGACACCGAGAACGATGATGGCCAGACTCGGGCCCTGGAACAGCGTCAACAGGGTCTGAATGAGCGTGTAGATGCTCTCGAAGTTCGCCGAAAACTGCGCGAAAAAGATGCCGAAAAGGATGAATGCGAACGTCAGAATACGACCGACGGTTAGATAGTGCGTATCCGGCGCGTCGGGCCGAATGAACCGTTGGTAGATGTCCTTGGTCCAGAGCGTCGCTGCGGAGTTGAGGCACGAGTCCACGCTGGACATGAGCGCGGCGAGAAATGCCGCGAAGAAGATACCCAAGAGCCCTGCGGGCATGATGTCACGAATCAGCGTGGCCATGGCCTTGTCGGCGTCGGTGACTTCTGGATTATGAGCCAAAGCGATAATGCCGGGAACAACAACCGTGAAGGGGACGACGACTTTCAGCAGCGCTCCCCAAAGATATGACGCTTTCGCCTCATTTTCCGAGCGCGCTCCCAAAGACCGCTGCACGATTGTCTGATTGCCGATCCAGTACGCGTTCGCGAGAACGAAGCCCAGCCCCAACATAATGCCCGACCACGGGTACGGGGTTTCGGTATCCGCGGGCAGAATCAGTTTGAAATGGTCTTTGGTTCGCTCGCCCATCATCTGAATCACATTGACGAATTCACCGAAGCCTCCCAACTTCCAAATCCCGTAGAACAGCACGAACGTACATCCCAGAATCATGACCGTGCACTGAATCACGTCGGTATAGACCACCGCGGCCAGACCTCCGCAAAGCGTATACAGACCGATAATCACCGCCATGAGGACGATCGAGTAAATCAGCGGCCAACTCGGTGGACGAGCCTTGCTGTCGACCTCCGCCGCGAGCACTCCGCTCTCCGCTTCAGGGCTGAAGGTTATGACCGGAATGGTTTTTCCGTTGATGGAGGCGGCGATTCGCTGCGTCACATCCGCTTCCCCGGGAGTCCGATCGTCGATCAGGATGATGTTGGGATTGTGCTCGTTGGCCAGCTCCAATGCCTCATCCAGATTCGCCGCCCGGTAGAAGTCGAACTTCTTCGCGCCCGCCTCTTCGATTGCGCTCTGAGCGACTTCGACGTCCGTCGTCAGGATCACAGCCTTCGGGTCCAGGCCCATCAGGACGTTTAGCATGACAGCCGTTGCGTAGAGCATGATTCCGAGGTTACACGCCAGGAAACAGCCCCAAATCAACGCAGATATCGTCCGGACCCCGACGTTGTATCGTTTCCCCAGCCATTCCGGGACCGTGCTGACTTTGGCCTTCCAGAAGATGGGGATGAAGATGAACGCGGCGATGATCATCACCGGGACACACCCGATCCAATCGAAGTTGCCCATGACGATGCCGTACAGATAGGCCGAGCCCGCGATGCCGACAATATCGATCGCGCCGATATCGCTGACCACCAACGACATGCCGATGGCCCACCAGGGAAGTTTCCTACCTCCGAGGAAGTAGTCCTCCCCCGTCTTGATTCGGCGTCCGATATAAATTCCTAAACCGACCGTACCGAGCAAGTACAAGATGACGATTGCATAATCGATTCCATTGAGTACCATGCGGAAAGCCCCCACAATAAGATTAGGTGCAAGATTACGCCAATTTAACAGATGAGTACAGGCGAAATATAGCGGCTCTCCACAGGGATGTAATCCGCTGTGAACCTTCGTTGCGGGTCTGCGCGTTGCCTGTCCTCCGGGGCCGCAGGGTGCACGTTCTCGTTGTCAGGAGGAGAATCTTACGCACGGTCGCCGTGCCTGGTGATTAGGATCGATCCTGTCAGTTGACACTCGATTCCCTGAGCGAATTGACGAATATCAAAATACTGGGGAAAAACATGCTGAAACAACACCTAAACCAGACGCGAGTCCTTCTCAGTTTCGGACTCTATGTAGCGCTTGGTGCCGCTCTTTACACGGGGATATCGCCGACCGCATACGCCGAGTGGCCGAGCGACGTTGAGACGGTGCAAATCACAAGCAGCGCGGATGGAACGCAGCAACCGTCGAATTACTGGATTCCGAAAGATGCTCAAGAACCGGTCCCACTCCTGGTGGGGTTGCACACATGGTCGAGCGGCTACACACAGGAGACATACTCAACCGACTATCTCGTAGAGTGCCGCGCGCGGGGATGGGCTGTCATCTATCCCAATTTCCGTGGACCGAATACTCAACCTGAGGCGTGCGGTAGCGAACTGGCAATCGCCGATGTCCGCGACGCAGTGGACTGGATGTGTAACCGGACCGCAATCGATCTCAGCCGTATCTATGTGGTTGGCGTTTCTGGCGGGGGTCACATGGCCTTACTCTGTGCGGCCCGCTTTCCAAAACTATGGGCGGCCGTTTCCGCCTGGGTTCCCCCCGCCGATCTTGCCGCGTGGCACGCACAGGCCGCCGCGCAAGGTCGAGTTTATGCGGAACATCTCGTCGCCGTCTGTGGCGGCGCTTCGGGAGAGAGTGAAGAAGTCGATCTCGAGTATCGCCGCCGCTCGCCGGTGCATAGACTCGGTGAAGCCAAGGGTGTTCGAATTGAGATTGCGGCCGGTATCCTCGACGGGCACGGCACGTCCGTCCCCATCAGCCACACACTCGAGTCGTTCAATGTCTTGGCTCGCGCTAACGGGTTTGCGGACCGCGTCATCCCCGGAGAGATCATCGAAGAGATGGTGCGGACGGCAAAGGTACCTGCGAGTTGGGGTGAGCCGCCACAGGACCCAACTTACGCAAAACCGGTTCTCTTCCGTCACGAGGCGGGCCCCGTGCGCGTGACAATTTTCCAAGGAGGCCATGAGATTCAGACCCCCGCCGCGATCGAATGGCTGGCTCGGTACCGACTGTCGGCGTCCAGCACGCATCCCTGAGTTATGAATAAATATATTTTGGGCGCGGCAGGGTTCTACTTCACTCGATAGCGGTCTGCATTCTAGAAAAACGTATTGGGATACTGACCGAAGGCGACATTGTAGCTGCGCGGTGTGCTGTCATCGCTCTGATCTTTCAGCTGGTGGGATATCCAAATATCGCCTTGCGAGATCAGTCCATTCGAAGAAATGTACGGAACCGACAGTCCTTGGCCCACTGTCCAGTGTACATCGTCGTAATCCCGATCCGGCGCCGAAGCGATAAAGCACCAATAGGCACCCAGCGACCCATTGGGGCAATGGCTTGTTCCGTAGGTGTAGAATACTCCTGGAACGAATGGATCCGCGGGAATGCCACCGATATAGTTCACGGGGGTTGTCAGCTGTGCGTAGATACGTCCGTCATTATTAATGTCGTAGCAGTTCGTTCCAGCCTCCGCGCATGTCTTACCCCAACGCGTACGGCCCCAGGGGTCGAGAGTACAGAGTTCCGGATCACCCTTCCCCTGGTATCCTTCGTCGTTGCCGTCGAGCATCCAGGTGTTCTGGTCCATTTTCCGGATCGTGTTCTGGTCGTAGAGCATTTTTACGTCGGAGTAGGAGCGGGCCAGATTGGCTCGAGTCTTAGCGTTCAAGAAGTTTGGCACCGCAATCGCGGCCAAGATTCCGATAATCGCCACAACGATCAGCAGTTCGATCAACGTAAACGCGCTCTTTCTGTTCGGCATGGGGGGCGACTCCTCCGAGATCGTTCTCTCTTCGCGCCCATCAGTTTACACGCGCTGGAGCCCGAAACAAAACAGTGATTTCTCAGAAACTCAATACGAATCCAGTCTGTAGGCGTATGGCAGAGGCAGGTCGACGCTGCCTCCCCCCGGAAACCATTTACGGACAACATCGCAGTACCTCTGTGGCAGAGGTGTT
>CAYTDF010000482.1:0-4481 GCA_964436365.1 uncultured bacterium
TCGACTCCCGCCGCCTCCACTTTATTACAGCACCACCTAACGCACTGATATTTACAACCTTACCGGCGTCTCCGCAAAGGGCAATTTCCCCCTGTGCCATGCTATGGTCATAGATTTCGCCCCCAGAAATGTTGTTTCCCACAGCCTCGACGACGCGTCAAATCGATGGGCATAGAAGAGGTGCTGACGGCAAACCACAGTCCCTAGCAAAATCCGTATGTTGAGCGACTGCACGGAAGCATTCGCCGCGAGTGTACCGACCACGTCCTTGTTCTTGGCGAACTGGCTAGTCGCAACGGTCTCCCATTGAGTTCTGGGCGTATATGAGCGTTCCTAGCCATTCCCTACGGCAGTCCGACTCAAGACCGCTCGGACGAGAACGTCGCTCTCCACTCCTCATACAGCCCCAGCCACAGCCGGTAACAGGGGACGGTCTCAGCAGTTTCTCTGTATAAAGTGGCCGCGGATGGTCAATGTCCCAGAGAGGCTCCGACCACCGGCGGTGCCCGCCCACCCCCTGGTGGAGGCACAGTCTGGAAAGTTTGTGGCCACGGGTTGCCAGACGATGGGCACGGTGGCTCTCGCAGCTGCGGATCACGAGCCTCCGGTGCTAACCTGGGAACACCGAATCGTTACGCGGCCAGCACCGCTCCGCAAGCCGTCTTAAGTCCTGGCATTACAGTGAGGGCGGAGTTTTTCGAGGGGGCAAGGTGCAGAGTTGAGCGGGAGATGTGGAACCAGGGGATTTCCCGGCGCAATTCGAGGGATATCCCTATCATGAACTTTGCATTTCGACAGCGATACTAGACCACACGTGGCAATATACTGCAACCGGTGCTCCAGGCAGAATCATTGCACTCCGCGGCTTGGCATGAGACGCAGTTCGGTGGACAATCAGCGATGCAAGAGTTTGAGGGAGAGTTCCATGGTCTCTAGGTTCGGTGCGCTCTTTTTCGTTTTGCTCTTCATGAGCCCCACGCATCAGTGCGGGGCGCAAGAACTCTTGCAGTGGCGTTTCTGGAAAGGGCGGGAAAGTCTGTTCGGCTCCGGGGTTGCGGCCATCAGTGTTGGCCCTACCGGGAAACTCTGGGGGACACGTCTGGGCGATTCGAATCTTAACTGTTGGTACGACGGATATAAAACGGGTTCTCTGCAAGGACCGGAGTTTTCCTATTTCATTCGAGAGGATCGTTCCGGGCAGATTTGGGGGCTCTCTTTTCACACTCCCGTTGAGGGAGATGCCGAAGAAGTACGCATACGGGGAGTGCTCGAATACGTCTATGAAGACGATTTAGATGAAGGCCGGTGGGTTCGAACCGATGTGGAAGAATTGGAGACGGTCGTTCCCGTGGATCCAATTCGGTCTTGGAGTATTCCTTTCTTGCCCGCTGGCCGGGACCGCCTGCTGATACTCTCCAAAGACCGGCTCCTGGAATTCGACGCGAACAAAAGAGAAGTCGTCACGATCGGGGAACCGAATGAGACGGGCTTGGGATTCTTTATCCATCTGGGCGAGGCGCGCGACGGCGGTGCTTGGGTGACTGGGGAAAACGGACTGGCCAAGATCACCCGAATGGAGACGGGCCAAAGCCGGGTGGAAGCGAACGACAAGAGGCTCTGGGAAGAATATGTATTTCCCCGCGAACTCGCATTAAAGAATCCAATCTACCCGATCGAAGGCAAGGATGGCGAGGTTTTTCTTACCGCTTTTTCGGAGCGTGACGATAGGCGAGTGCTGGTTCGTTTCGACGGCGACCGCTGGCATGTCGTCTATCGCGATCGAGATGCCGATATCATCATAGGATGGCGTGGCGCGGATGGCCACATTTGGCTGACGAAGAGCCAGTTCGTCGACGATCCGCTGAATTTTTTCAGTTTTGGAAGTGCCACCACGCCGGAACTGGCTACGATTCGGAACGGCAACTTGCATGACCTCAAGTGGAAGGGGGACCGTGCGGGGACGCCGCCGCGACCCCATTGTAGATGCCGATGGGAATTTCTGGTTTAGAGGCGTAGGTTTCACACGTTGTGCCCCGCCACTATGGCGGACACCGGCCGGTGTGCCCGAACTCAATAGCGCGGTTCGCGCCATGCATGAAGATGGCCAAGGCCGCCTTTGGTTCGCGGGGCCGAAGGCGCTGCTACTATTCGACGATGGGGCCTGGCACGTCTTTGAGCGGCCTGATGGAAAACAGATCACGACCGGTATCCAGACGCTTTCCACCTTGGGCGATGGACGGGCCGTGGTCGCGACCCGAAAGGGCCCTCTGCTGCTGGTCACACCCGGATCGGAATACGCGCAGTTCAAAATCGTTGAACACCCTCAAGGCCGCCTGTGTTGGAATCTTGCGTCCCGGCCGGACGGCACGATTTGGGTTCTCACTTTCGATAAGCTGGCATCCCAGAAAACTTTTTTGGAAGTCTTTGACGGAACAGGTTTCAGGACCGTCTTAGGCGAAACAGAATATCTGAATTTGGGTCGGCCGCATCGCATTTTGTCGACGGCCTCGGGTGATGTGTGGCTCGCCGGTGAAGAAGGGATCGGCCTCTATCGGCGTGGGACCTATCAAGTGTTTAAGACTTCCGGCGGAAATCAACCGCGGGCTGTCTTTTGCGTGACAGAAATGAGCGAAGGCAAACTGTGGGTTGGCGGCCCCGGTGGGATTCATGAGTTCAACGGCTCCGATTGGAAACCGATCAAAACGGATATAGACGGTGTCCATCATATCCTGAAACGGCGTGATGGTGACATTTGGGTGGCTTCCCGAACCGGCATCCACCGTCTGATCGAGGGCTCGTGGGTGTCCAACACAGATGCGGAGGGTCTGCCTACGGCGTGGTCGTACATGCTTTTGGAGGATCGCCGGAACCGCCTTTGGGCCGGTACTCTGGCCGGGCTTTCGCTGTATCATCGGGACGCCGATGCCGATCCGCCCCGGACCACCATCAGCGAACAAGAGAATCCACGTGAGACCGCTCCGGATGGCGAAGTGCATATCGTTTATTCCGGTGTGGACAGGTGGAACTTTACCGAGCCCGCACGGCTGCTTTTTTCGACCCGGATCGACGGCGGCCCCTGGAGTGCATTCAGGCCGGAGACCCTGACTTCGTTTACCGGTCTCCAGACCGGCAGGCACCAGTTCGAAGTCCGGGCCAGCGACCGCAATGGCAATGTCGAAACCGAACCGGCCGCATTTGAATTCGCTGTAGCGCTTCCGTGGCATCACCAACCGGCTTTTCTCCTATCGGCGGCAGTCGCTACGATTATTATTCTGTTTCTGATCGGACTGCACATACACCGGTACGTTCAACTCGAGAAGACTGTTGCCAAGCGTACCGCCAGCTTAAACGAGGCCCGGAACGAATTGCTGGCGTATCAAGAACACCTGCGCTCGCTGGCTTCGGCGATATCGGTGATCGAAGAGCGAGACCGCCGCCAGATTGCCTCGGACCTGCACGACCGCATCGGCCACGGTTTGGCCGTTTGCCAGATGCAGATCGAAATGTTGCAGAGGAAGACGAACGAAGGCGAAGCGGGCGAGATGTTGGAGCGCACCCGGAGTTTAATCCAGCAGACCATCGAAGATGCACGCACCTTGACGTTCGAGATCAGCCCACCGGTACTGCACGAATTGGGCCTCGAAGCCGCGCTGGAATGGTTGGCCGATGAAATGCAGAGACAGCACAAGATACGGGTGGAACTGCTCGATGACGGAGAGCCCAAGGATATCGGTGCAGACGCGCGTGGGATTGTATTTCGGGCCGTACGTGAACTGTTGCACAATATCATCAAACATGCGCAAGCCAGTGTGGCCAAGATCACGATTCAAAAGGTGGGGGAAGCGCTCCGGGGGGAAGTTGAGGATGACGGTGTAGGTTTCAATGTGGATGAACTTCCCTCCGAATCGAAGAACAAGAGCTGTTTCGGCCTTTTGAGTATTCGCGAGCGCATTGAATATATCGGCGGCGGGTTTGAATGCCGCTCCAGCCGAGTTATCGGCACGCGCTGCGCTCTGATTATGCCGCTCGCCAGGAATGAGAACCTCTGATGGATCAGAAAGTCCTATTGGCCGATGACCACACTCTCGTTCGCGAAGGTATCCGCCGCGCGCTGGAGGATGAGGAAGCCGTGCGGATTGTCGCCGAGGCCGAGAACGGCCGCGATGCGGTGCGGTTGGCTTTGGAGACGAACATCGATATCGTGCTGATGGATATCAGCATGCCTGAACTCAACGGCATCGAGGCTACGCTGCAGATCCTCCGCAAGAAACCCGACCTGAAAATCTTGATTCTGTCCATGCACTCCGACCGGCGTTTTGTCGATCGGGCGCTGAAAGCCGGGGTGTGCGGCTATCTTTTGAAAAACAGCGCCGTCGCTGAGGTTGTGGCCGCGATCCAAACGGTGACGCAGGGCGGAATCTATCTCAGTCCGGGTATTACCGACATCGTGGTGGAGAACTACGTACGCCACCCGTTGGCGA
>CAYTDF010000483.1:0-4479 GCA_964436365.1 uncultured bacterium
CCTGGCAGGGAAGCCGAGAACTTCAGTGATGTGACCCGCAACACGGCCGAGGCGGGCCTGACCCTCAACTCCCGCTTCGCGTATGTGTGGGAGCGCTCAGACGATCCGAATAAGCCCGCCCCGTTCGGTGGGTACGATGCGCTCCGGTTCTTGATCCAAAAGCAGCTCGGCTATGGCTACTACCATCCGGACGAAGAACTCGAAGAGATCGTCGAAGCCGGGATGCGGTTCCCCTACATCGACCCCACAGACGACATCCGGGCACGGATGCACCGTGTGAACGGCCGGATGACAACCCGGCTGCAAGCGCGAAACGGTGGGCAGTCTCGAACGTTGGCGCGCTACGGTTTCGGCCTGGGGTACGACTTCTTCCCCGACGATAACCTGCTTTTCGAGAGTTTTGATTTTGCAGACGACCCCGCCGAAGAGAACGATCAACGCGTGACCGACTTTACCCACGAACTCAACATCTCCCCCATCGATTGGCTAACGATGGGACACTTCCTGCGGTACGACTTGGACGATGAGTTCGCGCGGAGTTCAAATTCGTACGTGAGATTCTCGCGCTGGGCCCAGTGGGCCGCCACCGTGGGGCTCAATCTGTTTGACGACGAGCATGTCGATTTCAGGAGTCAGGAAGAAGCCTACCTCAACCTCCTGCTCCGGCTGTCCCATAAGTGGAGCATCATCTACCACAGTCGCTTCGATGTGGATGATAGCAAGGCGCGCAAGAACCGCGTCACCTTCGCCCGCGAGACCGCAGAGTTCATCGGGTTCCTCGATCTGATCCAGAAGGACCGGATCGACGGCCGCGACGACGACCTATCCGTGAAGTTCTCGCTCCGTTTCAAGGGCTTCGGACAATACCTGCCGCAGTACTAAAGCGAACGGACAAAACACGCGCTTGGAAATCGCGCACAGAAGCCTAGCCTCCGCCAAAGCCAAAAGTGACTCTTGCGAGAATTACGAGCGTACCGCGTTAGTACTGATCGCGAATCTGTTTTAGGATGTGCCTCGAAAGAGCCTCGTCGCCAAAAACACCGACCCGGATTCCAATCTTGGCCGCGCGCACCGATTCATTCCGCACAATAATATTCACTTGCTTACCGGAGGCCGTGAGAAGCAGCATTTTGCTGGAGAGCGCGTCGGACTTCTCTTCCTTGATATCCAAGCGCATCTCTTTCACGGCCTCTTGTGTGGCCTCCCACACTCGCTCGTACGAGACTTCCTCGACCACCCGCAACT
The DNA here is from genome assembly GCA_964436365.1 of uncultured bacterium. Lineage (GTDB taxonomy): Bacteria > Hinthialibacterota > Hinthialibacteria > Hinthialibacterales > CAYTDF01. The sequence continues at coordinate 1,246 of CAYTDF010000483.1, forward strand.
CGCCGTCAATAAAAGTAATCGCTCCGGCACCGATGGCCACTCCCCCCGCGATCAGCGCCGCCGCGCAGCCTCCTAGCACAAAAGGAATACTGCAAAGCGCTGTTACCGTCACCAATCTTCGTCTCTGTTTCATCGCCTCCACTCCTAGTTCAAGTGCGTGTGGAAAGAGAGTAACGCGGAAAGGCGCGGCAGTCACGACCCCGGGCGACAGGCGATCGTTCCCATGCGCTGCCGCCTCTTTGACTCATCGGTGGAAAACACTCTATTCTATAGGGGGGGTGCGAAAGAGAACGCTTTGAGCCATAGGAGGTAGGTGCGGCCCATGCAGCGAAAAACCAATCAACGCGACGCCATTCGTAGGGCGCTGGACATTACCGACCGGCCACTCGGCCCCCAAGAGATCTGGGAGATCGCCAAACAAGATGCCCCCAGCCTGGGCATCGCCACCGTGTACCGTGCATTGAAATCGCTGGTGGAGGAGAAGTGGATCGTGCCCGTGGAACTCCCGGGACAGCCTCCACGGTACGAACGAGCCGGAAAAGGGCATCACCACCACTTCCAATGCCTCAACTGCAACGGAGTGTTTGAGATCGACATCGAAGGATGTCCGGGCACACTCGGGAATCGTCTGCCAGAGGGATACAGGATGGAAGCGCACGAGGTCTTTCTCTACGGGCGCTGCCCGAAGTGCGCCGAACGCGACTCTCCATGATCGCTTGCCGGAGATCCGGCCCACTTTATATACCGGCCGCAACGCGTTCCATAATCCACAATCGAGTCGATAGGCTATGGCCGAAATCCTCACACAGCGGTTACAACTCCGCCGTCTCTGTATGGCGGATGTCGAGCCGATCCTGGTTATGGATACCGATCCCATCGTCATGCGGCACATGCTGAATGGAGCCGTCCGTGATGGTGAGAGATACCGCGAGCATGTCCAGGCGGCCATCCGCACACCGGCGTACGGTGACCTCGGGTACTGGGCGGTGGAATGGAGAGATCGTCCGGGGTTTCTGGGATCGGTCTTTCTCAAAGAACTCGGAGGGACAGAAGAGATCGAAATCGGGTACCGCTTTCTAAAGGCGCACTGGGGACAAGGCATCGCCACGGAGGCGGCCCAAGCGCTGCTCGCCCACGGTTTCAAAGAGGCCGGTCTCGAACGAATCGTGGGCCTAGTCATGCCGGAGAACCGGGCCTCTATCCGAGTGCTCGAAAAACTGGGGCTTCAGTTCGAGAAGATGCACCTCTGTCGCGGCGTGGAAGCGGCGTACTACTCCTGTTCGCGGGAGGCGTTCGCGACGCGTAGCGAAGGCCACAGCGAACATCGCGACCGGAGGTAACGGAGTGCGGCGCTTCGCCGCTCCGCGCGGTTCGAAAAAGCCGCCCCTATCCCCTGCCCCCATAGGATTCGGCGGAGGTTAGAACACCGCCCGGCGTCAGACGATAGATGTCACCCAGGGAGCGCAAACCGTTCGACGCGTTGTAAACCAACACACCGGTCGGCACGCCGCCACCGATATCCTCGTGCTTATCCGGTCCCCGGCTGACCGTAAGCATACGCGTGCCGCCGTGAACGGCTTTCAAAACAGGATTTCCGCCCCAACCGGGCTTCCAATTGTTGTACTTCACGACTTCATAGATATTCCAACCGGGATAGTAATCCTCATGGCCGCCATCGAAACGGTGGATACTCTCTTTCGCGTCGGTCAGCGAAAAACCGTCTCTGGGAATACTCGCGATATACGCGATGGGCGTCGTCAGCCGCGGATAGATATAGATCGAATACCAGAAGTTCGGCGGGCCCATATAGGGAAAGCGCCCGTTATCCACGTTGTACATCTCAAAGGCCGAGCCCAATGCCTGTTGGTCCGAGTAGCAACGCGCCACCTTGGCCCGAGTCTGCGCATTCAGGAAGTTCGGCACAGCGATTGCGGCGAGGACGCCGATGATCGCCACGACAATAAGCAGTTCGATCAGAGTGAAGCCACTTCGGTTCATGAGGTCCTCGCAGACCGCAACAAGGCGTGTGAACTAGATCACCCACGGTCTTCTGTATGCGCGGGAAAGCATGGCATTCGCGCCCGGATCGTCGAGAATCACTTCCTTCGCCGGGTCCCAGCGAATATCGCGCCCGGTCAGCAACGCGATGTTGCCGAGATGTGCGATCGAGATCGAACGATGCGCGGTTTCGATGGGAGCGATCGGCTCTTTGCGGGAAATCACGCAGTCGAGGAAGTTCCCGGTGTGATCGTCGCTCTTGTAGAGGTGGGTCTCTTCAGGGCCGATGACCGAGTTCAGAATCTCTTTCGAACTGGCGTCATGCTTCCCGCGGTTGGCCCAGACCCAACCGTCGCTTCCCTCAAAGGTCACGCCGCTACGGTCCTTGTCGGAAACGATCAACGTCACACCGTTCTCATAGATACACTCGAAAGAGTAATGAATCGCGGTGTTATAGATCGGGCCCTCGGCAAACTCACCGGTGGCGTTCTTGATCGCAATGGGACCGGTTCCTTCCGTATCCATACCCCATTGAGCGATGTCGGGGTGGTGGCCGCCCCAGTCGGTGATCTGACCACCGGAGTAATCCAAGATCCAACGGAAATTCACGCCACATCGGGCGGGGCAATACGGCACCCATGGAGCGGGTCCGAGCCACATTTCATAGTTGAATCCATCGGGGACGACTTCGGGCTCGATACGATCGGCGGTACGCCCGTAATCCGGCACGCCGCCGGGCAGACCGCACCGCACGGTATGGAGTTTTCCGATCCGTCCGTTCCGAACCAGTTCGCACGCACGGCGGAAGTTGCTGTCCGAACGCTGCTGACTGCCGGTCTGCCAAATCCGCCTGTAACGCTGGACAGCCTCGACCATGGCGCGGCCGTCGGCGACCGTCAGCGAGAGGGGTTTCTGGCCGTAGATGTCCTTGCCCGCCTTCGCGGATTCGACCGCGAGAATGGCGTGCCAGTGATCCGGCGTGGCCAAATAGACGGAATCGATGTCGTCGCGCGCCAAAACCTCGCGGAAGTCCTCGTACGCCGCGCATCCTGTATCGTCATAAGCTTCGTTGACCAGCCTGCGGGCCGGTTCCCTTCCCGCCACGCGTCCATCCCAATACCCGGGACCTTCGCGATTCACATCGCAGACCGCGAGAACGCGGGCCCGGCTATGACCCAGGAAGTTCCTCAGGTAGTTCGTGCCGTTGTTACCCGTCCCGATGAATCCCATCGTGAT
>CAYTDF010000484.1:0-4479 GCA_964436365.1 uncultured bacterium
CGAACCACACGGATTTCGGACGATAAGCCGTTGGACTGGATTGCGGTCTCAAGAGCGCTTTGCACCTCATCGGCTCCCGATGAAAGACACGCTGCACCCGCGCAGACCAACGCGTGCGTTCGGTACATCATGATGCGGACTCCTCGCCTCCCTCAGTCGGATGGGCGAGTCCGACGACGAACTCCTTCACGCGTTGTCCCTCATCGATATGTTGCGCCACGATCCGGCGGGCCATGGTGGGATCGAGACGAGCGTAGGTCACGCTTTCGCCATCCGGCGATTCGACGCGCATGACCACTTCTTGATCGTCAAAGCCAAGCGTGCCAGTGATCGTAACCGGAACATCGTCGATCTCGCGTTTGCCCAGTTCCTCGATCACAGCTTTCATCACGTCTCGCGCACCGGCGGCAATGCCGATCGTGCCCATGCTGATCGTCACCCGATACGGATGCTCGCCGCCGCGAAGTTCGATCTCATGTTTCGCGTCATCGCGCATTTTCTTGAGTTGGTTCATGTCCATCGTTCGTCTCGATTCCGGCCCGTACCGGCAGCCAGGTCTCTGTCAAACCCCTCGCTCACAGAGGTGATCGCGGCTCGTTTCTAGGTGTGGAGGCTGTGCCCACCTACTTCGGACGCTAGGTCTAGTTCCGCTGGAAACGATTCTGGAGAGAGAGTACGAAATCTCTCTTCTCCCTCGTTCACGATTCGCTCGATCTCGAGCAACCGTGCGGCGGTCATCCCTCCCCCCTCTGTTTCTATACGTAACAATGCACTGTCAAATACGAATGTTCTCTCACCGCACCGGTGTTCAAACAGGACCCTCATGCCCGACTCGGTACAGCAGAGCGCCGTGATGCTCGCCGCCAGGTCTCCCAGCGGCGGACGGTCGATGTGAGAATGGCGCATACTGACGGAGACGATCGTCCCCCGCCCTTCTTGTGAAAACAGGCGAAAACGGCCCTCGCATAGATCCGCCGCTTCGCGTAACAGAGCGATCCCCAACCCTAGGGGTTTGCTTCCATCCACTTTTGTCGTTACGAAACCGTCCAAGACCTGTTCCCGGAGTCCCGCGTCCATGCCTTTCCCGTTGTCGGCGATGGTGATGCTCAGTCGATCTCGATGCACGTCCTCGGACAAACGAATGGCCACGCGCGACGCACCGGCTGTGGCCGCGTTGAGCGCAACGTCGAGAATATCCTGGGCGAGTTCTTCGAGCATTATTTCAGTTTCTTGAGCTGTCTCAGAAGCTTGGTGACGGTTACTCGTCCCACCACATCCTCATCGACCACCACAGCGGGGGCTAGACCACACGCGCCGATACACCGTGCCGTCTCCAGCGTGATCAAGTTGTCGGGAGTCGTTTGACCCGGTTCCACACCGAGTTCTTGGGAGAGTCGGGCCGTCAACCGGTCGGCTCCTCGCACGTAACAGGCGGTGCCTGTACAGACCATGCAGGTATGCTTTCCACGCGGTGTGGTGCTGAAAAAGTGATAGAAAGTGACCACGCCGTAGACATGAGAAAGAGGCACATGCATGCCCTGGGAAATGTAGACCAAAACGTCGTCTCCGAGATAGCCGAAGAGACTCTGTGCCGCGTGCAAAACCTGGATCAGCGCGTCGGGATCGCCATCCTCTTTGTCGATGAACGCGTCCAACCGCTCGAAGCGTGGATCGCCGCTGGGATGCGTATAGACATCCGGAGTCTCCGTGGCGAGTGGAGGATGGGAAGAAGGCGTCATCGTTTCTCTCCGTTCGTACGTTGTACACCCAACCCGGCTGTGTACAACCGACCCGCGATTTCGTAGACCGTGAGGGGGCTCCGGTACACCCTGACTTCCAAGTTCTCGGCTTGTCGGCGGGTTTCATCCAAAACGGGACGCCCTCCCGCCACGACGATCGCGCCGACATCGCGCGTTTCGGCGACGGCGACGATGTTGCGGTGATTCTGGACGGTAATCCAGAGACAGTTTTCGGCGGCGTGAGCCAAAACGTCCGATAGCAGATCCGAGCAGTAGACGTCTTCGACCGGTGCGTCACCGTCGCCGATCACGGCTTCGGCTTCAATCAACGCTACGGCTTCATCGATCGTTGCCGGTGCGGTTTGGCTCATGTCTCACTCTCCGTGGTGAGTTCTGCCTCCACAATGGGTTTCTCGGGTGTTCTGAGTGTGAGTTTCATGGTGATTGTCGTTCCGGAGGCAGGTGCGCTGATCGTGAACTCATCCGCGCAACGGCGCATATTAGGAAGCCCCATCCCCGCCCCGAAACCCAATGCCCGAACCACTTCGTTGGCTGTCGAGAATCCTTCCGTGAGTGCTTCTTCGACATTCGAAATGCCGGGGCCGCGATCCCGCACAAGAATCGTGATTTCCTCGTCACCCAAAACCGCTTCCAGCAGTCCACCCAGGCTGTGCAGAATGACGTTGACCTCAGCCTCATAAGACGCGACGGCCGCGCGGCGAACGATTTCCGGCTCGACTCCCCGCTTCTTCAGCGCCTTCTTGACTTGGCTCGCGAAAGTACCCGCAGCGTCCAGATTCATGGCCTCGACGGGGGTCACGATCGTCTCTTGGCCCGTTTTCGCGGAGGCTTCCACCGAGCGGGCGATTAGCTTGGCCTGCAGTCGTTCCGCCACTTCCGCTTCCGCGCTCAACCGGATCATGACGGCTCGCGTTACATCACCCAGGGTCAGCATTCCCACCAAATGGCCGCTCTTATCGACCACCGGGAGGCGGCCGTATTTGCGCTCCTGCAGGTCGCCGACGGCTTGGATGAGCGGCAGCTCGTCACGGACAGTGACGACTTTCTCGGTCATCCAGCGCTTGAGGGGAGCGTCGATGTCATCCTTCACCAACGCTTCAATCACATCCTGGATGGTCACAATCCCCACGATGGTCTCGCCTGCGATAATAGGAATGCCGGAGATGCGCTGATCACGCATGCTCTCTTGCGCTTCGCGCATCGTCGCTGTGGGTGGGAGTGTCGTTATATCTGTACTCATTGCCTCCCGAACGCGGAGGTCATACAGGGCTTCATGAAACGGCGTATACGAAGAGGGATCGACTCGTGCGCGCATTTTCTTCCTCTACACAAGCTCCTCACTGGGGTTATTCAGCCGATCGGCGATGAGCGGTGCCAGCACCGCACAAGACTCAAACATCTGTAGTGGACTTCTCCACACGGGAATCCCCTCGTCTCGCGCGGCATCGAGCGTCGTTTGCGGTGGTGTCTTGCCACGCACGATAACCACACCCAAAGCGTCCACAGCCTCAGCTACACGAATTACCTGTGGCGTAACCAGACCGGTCAGAATCACGAAATCGCGCTTCGTCGTCGCCAAGATGTCGGAGAGCAGATCGGCCGCACAGATATCATGGACTGTGCTGGGGTGACCGGTGCGAGCGGGCACCAGCTCCTCCGCACTCAAGGATTGAATAATTTCATTTAACTCCATCATGACTCCATCGGACTGGTTCAACCCCACAACCGTGTAGAGAGTCGGCACCCTCTTATGTCAGTTGCGTGTTCCTCTTGGTATACAGTGTAAAGGTCTCTGCACTATCGAGAGTAGAGTCGGACTCCAGTTCAAGCCCCTCGGGCTCCCGAGCCAATCGCCCGGCGTAGAAACCGTGAACTGGCGTGACGCCGAAACCCGTGGCATTCGCATTCGCCTGAGAGACTCAGTACCGCCTCCTAGAATGGCACATGTTACAATCACGCATCGGCATGATTGTTTGACGGTAATTCTACTGGAAGTGGCTCAACTCTCTGATAGTAGAGTCTATTTCGCCCGAGTGAATAGTCCTGCCGACTATTCACGCATTTCCACGCTGACGGAGGGTGGTTCGGCTGTGAAAAGCCGCGTATGCTGGGCGTGTGAAACCACCGACAACAACTCTACTTGTCACACGTGAAGCCCAGGAAACTCGCGAACAGACCTGGCTTTCTCCGTACGCCACTCGCGCGAGCGCGAGTCTCGGCCGCAGGTTCCCGGATGGGGAGCCGGGCACGGGAACCTGTGGAAGCGATCTCCGCACCTGCTTTCAGCGTGACAAGGACCGAATCATCCATTCTACGGCGTTTCGGCGGCTCGAATACAAGACGCAGGTCTTCGTCAATCACGAGGGCGATCATTACCGGACGCGGCTTACTCACACGTTGGAGGTCGCTCAGATTGCCCGGTCGATCGCTCGCGCGCTGGCTCTGAACGAGGATCTCGCGGAGGCCGTCGCGCTCGGACACGACATGGGACACACGCCCTTCGGGCATGCGGGCGAGCGTACTCTGCACCGGCTGACCGAGGAGCATGGCGGCTTCGAGCACAACGCCCAGGCACTCCGTATCGTCGATGTCATCGAGGATCGTTATCCGGGCATGCGAGGACTGAATCTCACCGCCGAAGTCCGTCGTGGGCTGTTGAAATCCAAGCCTCCCTACCCTGGTGAAGATGAGGGATTAGCCCCGTTCCTGCCCGTTGAGG
>CAYTDF010000485.1:0-4472 GCA_964436365.1 uncultured bacterium
GTGATGGGTACGGCTTTGCGCCACCTTCATTCAGGTGGAAACTTGTCTGGTTTCGTCAGTTCGCTACAGTATCGATCAATCGGGGCGTAGCGCAGCCTGGTAGCGTACCTGAATGGGGTTCAGGTGGTCGCTGGTTCGAATCCAGTCGCCCCGACTTGATTTAACTACACTTACGAAACCCGCCGCAAGGCGGGTTTTTCTTTAAGTAACCATTGAGTAACCACTGCGGGGATATGTAGAAACGAGCCAGGACGGTTGTCCCCACGGGCTTGTGCTTGTCTTCTGTTGTCGTTTCGATCCCCCACCCCACCGCCGGGACCAATCACCACGTTACCCGGACGCGCGTCCGGGCGTTTTGTCCTGTGAGTGTGATAGAAACTCTTTCCCCCCTGCCCCTGGTCGCGGGGTTTCTTTTCGGTGTACGTTTCGGCTGTCGCGGCCGGGAGGACCGAGCGCGGGATACGAACTCTGCCGACAGCGGTCTTGTTTCAGAGTCCGAAAATGGCTTTGTGTGAGAAGAATCACGCCGGTAATAGCGGTCCCATTCGCGCGTAACAGCTGCACATTGTCTCACCACTTAGTTTGAATCCTGACACTCCTCAGGAAGATCCGTTCCTGAGCAAAAACCGGAACGCTGGCAAGAAAAGAGAGAACGCTCGGAAGGCGATGGGTAGCCCCCCGAGCGCTTTTGGCGTTTTCAACGGATTGGGATCAATAGAGCATGTACTCTCTGACCGCCACGGGTTCGTTGGGTTGGCCTTCGACCGTGACGATGAGTTTCGCGGCCCCGCTCTCCTCCGCTTCGACCAAACCTTCGTGCGAGAAGTAGCCCGTACCGTTCGTGGAAAAATCCTCATCGAGAATGGGAATGATGGCCCAGCCCGCATTCGGATCGCCAGCGGCGTAGCCCTGAACACTGGCCGTCACGTCAAACTCCCAAGGTCCTGTGCCCCCCGGTCCCGGGCTCGTCGCGAGAACGGTGGGATCATAGATTTCACCTTCTCCGAAGAGAAGATCGCCAAAACTGTTGAACGTCGTCGATTCATCGTCGAAGGGCCACCCCGGCAGGATGTCATACACGTTGGCGAAACCGCCCTCATTCACGATCACCAGCGTAACCATGGCTGAATTGATCGTCGTCCCGGGAGGAATCTGCCCTGGGCCGTTGCCAATGATTCTATCGAAACGCAGAAGGACGGAGTTGTCGCCGTTGGCGTCCTCTCCATCGCTCCAGAACGTGCTGTCGTTACCGAGCACGAGGTGCGCGCTGTCGCCGCTGTTGACCTGGGTATCGACAGTCCCTCTGTACCCATTGACTCCGTCCTGGAAAACGAACGGTCCGATGGATGTGTCCACGAGCAGCTTGGGTGGCTCATTTGGCCCCCACTCGCTGGACCGCCATTCGGCACCGTCCGCCGGTCCTCCGAAAGCGCCTTCGTGTTGGAAAATCCAACCGGTGTTTTCCGCACCGCCAGCGACAGCCTGAATCGACGAAGTGACGTCGAGATCGAGAAGCCCTTCGGTGAAGGCGGGGATGCTGTCCACGACATCGTTAATGTCGAAGTAAGCCGCGCCGCCATCCACACGAATATCGCCAAACGTCAGGAAGTTGGTGGGATCGACACCTGCCGCCAACGCCTCCGCGCCGGAAAGTTCATTGAAGGGATGCCCCGGCTTGAGGTTATGGAGTGTGGTTTCGTTTCCTGGGTTATGAACAGAGAGACGCAGAATCGCCGTCTGAATCTGCGCCCCAGCAGGAATCTGGTCGGGTTCTTGCCCGATGATGTTGTCAAAACGCATAAGCGCCCAGGTTCCATCCGGGGTCTCGCCAGACAAACCGCCGTCGACTAAAAGACTTCCGCTCCGGCCGACGTCGCGGTCTTGGACGTTCTCTTCGACGAATGTATCGACCGTGCCGCGGTAGCCGTTCTTACGGTCCATAAACCGGTACTCGCGCTCCGACGTCACAACGATCAACTCGGGTTGCTGTTCGGGAGGGACATCTCTCGGATCGTCCCAATCGCTGGAATGCCATTCCACGCCGTCGTTGTTGCCACCAAACGCGCCGTCGTGGGAGAAAACCCAGCCCGTGTTCTCGTCTCCGCTCGAATAGCGTTGTAGCGAGGACGTCACATCGAGCCTGATCGGACCCATGAATCCGGGGGGGATCTCATCCACGACCGCATTGATGTCGTAGAACTCGGAACCGAACCCCAGGACCACTTCCCCGAAGGTATTGTAATTCGTGTGTGTGACACCCGCCGCTTCCGCTTCGCCAGCACTCAGTTCGTTGAAAGGATGGCCCGGCTTGAGGTCATGTAATGTCGTCCCATTACCACCGTTATGGACCGCGATCCGCAGATGGGCCGAGTCGATCTGTGTGCCTGTGGGAATCTGGCCCGGACCGGCACCGAATATCCCCTCGAAGCGAATCAGCGGCCAAGTGCCATCGGCGTTGCCGCCACTCACCCCACCGTCCGCCAGAGTGTCCGACGCACGCCCCACATCCCGCACGCGGTCGTTCTCTTCGACCCATGTATCGATACAGCCCTGGTATCCGTTCAAACCGTCGCGGAATAGGAATTGCCCCACAGGTGTATCGACGATCAACTCCGGCCGCCTCATCCCGTCGAGTTTGAAGTCCGCCGAGCGAACGATAACGCCGTTGCTGCCTCCCGGCAGAAGGAGCCAACCGTGGTTCTCTCTCGCTCCTGAGAGCCAGGCGTTGAGGCCTTCCGTCACGTCGATTCTGAGGACGGCTTCATGCGGCGGGCCGGGGATTTCAACCGCACCTTCTTCACGGTAATGCACGCCCGGCACAGGCAAATCGTCCGCGAAAGGCTGGGCGTCATACGGCCCGTTCACAAAGGGCACAAGCATTTCGTGCAACTGCGCGAACTGGCCCGAGTTTCCTCCCCCTGGATCCGGATTGACCTGCATCCTGATAACTGCTTGCGTTACTGTCCGGCCGGGCGGGATCTCATTCGGTAGATCGCCGACGAGATCGAGAAACCGCATCAAAATCATCTGCTGATCCAGAGGAATCCCGTTCCCGTCCCACATCAAAAAGGAAGCCTTGCTTAGATCCGTGGAACGATCCAACGTGTAGACTTGGACGTCCGATGCGCCTTCGTAGCCATCGACGCCATTCTCGAAAATCAGCGTAAAATCGGCGCTGCATGGAACACACAGCACGACAACGAGTAATCCTGCGGCAAGACCTGCGACTTGCCCCATCCTTGGCACTCGGCGCAATACCACTGAGGCGTCTTCACACGCACGCATACCCATGATATCTCCTCCTACTCTGGATTTCCCAGATAGGCTCTCAGTTCTCCTCCAGAAGCAACGATCCTAGAGACGTCCCGCGCCTGGAGGGCAGATTTCGATATAGCAACATTATGCTCCGGGTCTCTCAGAGAATCAATCACCTGCCGGGAACCGTCGAGCGAAGCGGCGCGGTTTCCCGGGCAGTGTGCAACGGCCTTGTTAGCCTGGATTTCCCATATAGGTTCTTTGTTCTCTTCCAGAAGGGGTAGACAAAGAGATGTCCCGGCCTTGGAGGTCCGATCTCGATCTTTGTGCATTGTACTTTGCCCCTCCCGAGGGTGTCAATCGCCGCTGTCCCAAAAGGAATAGGCAACCCAACTATTGTAGCATTCAAAGCAACATAGCACTTTTGGCCAGCGTCGACACTTCACCTTGATAACCGCGAAAAGGCGTCGGTGGCTCTCAAACACGCGAGAGAACAGGGTTAGGCAAGGAAGTGCAGCACGGGCGGCATATCTGCAACATCTAGCGAATCGGTGCCCGTATCGCATCATGCAGCACCCGTTGCCGCAGAGCGGAAGCACCTCGGTGTCTGGTATTCGGCAGTCATTCGGCAATATCACACCCAGGCGGAAGCCAGAGCACACACAACGGCTGGCGCTACTGGGACCATCTTCCCGACGTCACGAAGAAGGTCACAGCTTGTCTATCGCCGCGTCCAACCGGTCGGGGCTCTCTTTTGCCCGATCCGAAAGGGCGGGGCGATCCACGGGCTTTACACCCCACCGTGTTCCGGGGATGATGGCAGAATTCCGGTGCGTTGGAGGTTCTCTATGAAACAGGCTCTCGTTCTCTCTTTTGTGTTGCTGATTGCGTCGGTGTGTCCCGCCCAGGAGCCGGTCACGCTCGATCTGGATACCGATGACGGACTCATCCTCGACGCGCCGGGGGAATACAGCCTGGCCGAGCACACGTTCGGTTCTGTACCCGTGCGGGCCGGGGAACCCGCACAAGGGCTGACGGTGACGCTAAACGCCGGTGATGGGCTCATCTTCTACGGCCCGCCTGTCGAGACTGGCCCCGGGGAAGTCCTGGTTGAGTGCACGATCTGGTGCACGGGCCCGGACGTCGGCCTGGCGCTGGTAGCGATTGTGTACGGCGGGGTAAAAGTGCAGCGGGTGGCGGCCCAAAAGTGCGGCACT
>CAYTDF010000486.1:0-4471 GCA_964436365.1 uncultured bacterium
CAAGCCATTGAACATCCCGAGGCGATCGAGACAGCTATGGCGACCGGGTACACCCTCAATCCTCCTTCGAACACAGATGTTGGCACAGGTCTACAAGATCTTATCCACAGGTCGCGACAAATGAGTGGGGGACCCTATCGGCCGAGGCTGAAACTGACGTGGGTGGATGATACGCATCTTCGAGTCGAAGCGGAGAGAATAGAAGAGATCGCGGAGCAAATCCGAGAGAAGAAGGATGACCAAAAGAGGCTGGAAGAGAACAAAGCCCGGTTCGAAGAAGAGTACAAACTCATAACCCGTGTCTACAAACTCCGCACGATTGGCGTGGCATCGGCAAAGGCTCTTGTGGAACGCGAGCTGAGCACGCATTTCCTGAGCAAGGGCGGATCTGTCGTGTCACGGCCTGACCCGAATATGGATGAGGAGGCGTTGATGTGGCATCGCGCCATATCTGATTATGTCGCGCAAGAGAAAGTAATCGCCGATGAGGGGCAGAACGCCTTGCTTGTGATCGCAATTCCCACGACGCATGACAAGATCGACTTGCTCCTCGCGCGCACAGACGCCGTGCTCTCGATGGAAGCGAAACACAAGAGCGCCGCAGTCCCCAGCCAGTACCGCATCGAGCTGATTCTGCTGCGCGGTGGCAAAGCCGGTGAGCCTGTAGAACGCAAAATATTTACCTACACCTGGACTAGTTCGACTTCTGGAGACGGTGATGAGGAAACCGGTGCGGAGGGGCCCACGGTGTCCAGCAAGACCTATAGTGAGCCGGGAGTGAAACACCAGGCATACAGCGCCGAATTGGCCAAGAAACACGGCATCGGCAAGGAAGATATGGAGCTGTTCGGATTCGACGGCGTGGCGGAGCTCGGCAAAGCGCTCGTGGCGTTGCACGGCGAAAAAGGCGCGGTGGGTCAAGCGGTCGTGGCGTTGCCCAACGGTTACCGCTGCAAGCTGTCGTTCGAAGACCTGCGCGAACCGTATCTGGTGGTGAAATGCAGCCTGCTCGGCGGAGAAAAGAAACCGCGAAGCCGCACCCAACCGAAAAAGAAAGAAATTCTCTTTAAGGCGGATGAGGAGCCGGTCGAGCCTGCCGACGACACGACACTGCCCGCACTGCCCACAACAGAATCCGCCGAGCCGTTACTGGAAAACACGTTGTTCCTGAAGGCGAACGAACCGACACTGCTAGGCCTAACCAACCTGCGCGAAGCGCTGATCTTGGTACTCCGCTTGCGCGACACACCGAAAGGGAGAGCGTCAAGAAGGACCGGACGCTGAGTTCTCTGACGAAACATATACCTATTCGTCGTCATCGTCGTCAACGTCGGGAACGATCGCGTCTTCCAAGAGATGCTGTTTGCGTTCGGTGGCCGCTTCATGATCGTGCGGATCACAAGATTCACACCGATCATCATGGCGACTCCGAGGGTGAAGGTCATGCTGATCGCCTTCGCACAAATCGCGGTGGCAAAGACGGCGAGGAACGCGGAGAAGAACTAACAGAAGACGACCCAGATCGTACGGCCGATCTTGACCTGCGCGTCGCCACGCTCGAAGATCCGGTCCGCCCAACCGGTCGAGACAACCGCCGCGAACCCGACGTAAGTGGTCGAGACCGGCAAGCCCATTCCCGATGCGAAAGCGATTACGCTGGCCGAAACCGATGTAATCACCGCCGCCCGCAGAGCGTCGTAATGCTGCACCTTGTGGCCCGGTTCCAAATGTGTTTCCGGGGCCAAGGCTTCCTGGGGATGTGGCTGCCGCGGCGACAAACGTTTCCCGAGCCACAGACACCATTGGGGAGCGTAGAGGCGCACCACGTCGCCTTGACTGCCGGTGTTGACCGCCGCGCGCGTCACCCGTTGGGCGTCCTTGCTCATCATGCCGAAGAACAACAAGAGCCCACAACCGATCAGCAAGAAACTGCTGACATCCACTTGGGTGTGAATCTCACCGTGCCTCAAGATCATCCACGCGGAGACACCGGGTGAAGCGCAGTTGGCCAGATCGTTCTGTCCGAAAGCGATGGCAGTGGCCAGCATACCCAAGACCGCCAAACCGGAGAAAAGGTTTCTCTGGACTTTCTCACCGCCGAACCGCATCAGCAGCCAGGTCAGACCGGTGAGCCCGCTCCACAAAGCGAAAAGGATGACCGGGTAGCCCAGTTCATCGACGGTGTTCTCGCGCAACGCTTTCACAAAACCGACGTTCTTCATGCCCTTCATGAGGATGAAGAAAAGCAGGCCGGTGAGCAGTGCGCCCGACACCCAGGGCCCTTGCCAACGGAGCCGCTGCAGGTCGCGGCAATCGGTACCGATCGCTCCACGAAACGCACGTTGGACCATAAAACTGGCGATACCGCTGGCGATGATAGAGCAGATAATTCCGGCGATAACTTCGCGGCTCTTCGCCCAGTGCACCGCCTCCGGTCCCCCGACAGCCACGGCCCCTCCGAGGAGACCGAAAACAAGACAAGCCGTGGTCGAGACCGGCATGCCGAACGCCGTGAAGGAGTTCAAGAGAACTGTGTTGACCAGATAGATGGAGACGTAAACCACCAATGCGAACTGCATCGACTCCTTGAGAGCCTGGTCGCGAATCTCCTCCGATTCGATGGTCTCAATCGGGCCGTGCTGGGAGAGCGCTGTAGGATCGAAGATACCTTTGCGCGCGGTCTGCATCACGGGTGATGAGGCCCAGGCCCCGACGATCACCGCCAAGCCCGCCCAAAACACCGCCTTCTTGCGACGCATGACCCGCGCCCCAAAGACCGCGTTGACGATGTTAGCCGCGTCGTTCCGGCCGACCTCGATCGTGTTCCAGACGAGCATGATCACGGCGACCGCCCCGCAGGCGTACACAAAATGGGTGGACATTTCGAGCATGGTGAAAGAGAGACCTCAGTGGCCCCGATTCGGCGATCTGCCGACAGAGTACCCATCGGCGGTTCGCGCTGACGAACACCGACTTTCGCTCGTTACCACAGTCCGGTGTTTCGGCTGTTATCCAATGGCGGGGAGTCGTTCCAGGACGACAAGATACTGGAAGCCAAACACCAAACCAGGGCCATAAGCCACCTCTGTTGTTGACCGTGCCGCTCCACAACCGCTGCACGTAACTCATCCCCGGTCGAGCCCTACAGCCGTCCGCACAAAGATCTACACCACCTGACGTTCCGCCCGCTCGTGCGGGGAAGGAGCCGCTTACATGTGCTCGTCGTCATCGGGAACGATCGCATCTTCCATCAGGTTCTGCTTGCGTTCGGTGGCTTCTTCCTGCAAGCGATCTTCCTGACGGTCGGCACGCCGCTTCATGACCGTGCGGATCGTGAGGTTGACGCCAATCAAGAGAGCGATCCCGAGGGTGAAGGTCACGCTGATCGCCTTCGCGCAGATGGCGGTAGCGACGGCTGCGAGGAACGCGGAGAAGAACCAGCAGAAGACGACCCAGATCGTACGGCCGATCTTGAGATGCGCGTCGCCACGCTCGAAGATGCGGTCCGCCCAACCGGTGGAGACAACCGCCGCGAACGCGACATAAGTCGTCGAAACCGGCAACCCCATTCCTGAGGCAAAAGCGATCACGCTGGACGAAACCGATGTAATCACCGCCGCGCGCAAGGCATCGTAGTGTTGCACCTTGTAGCCCGGTTCGTGGTGTGTTTCCGGGGCCAAGGCCTCCTGGGGATGGGGATGGGGCGGCGACAGAATCTTGCCGAGTTTGAGACACCACTCGGGCGCGTAGAGACGCACCACATCGCCTTGGCTGCCGGTGTTGACTTCGGCGCGCGTCACCCGTTGGGCGTTCTTGCTCATCATGCCAAAGAACAACAGGAGCCCGCAGCCGACCAGCAATAGACTGCTGACATCCACCTGGCTGTGAATCTCGCCGTGCTTCAGGATCATGTACGACGACACACCGGGCGAGGCGCAGTTGGCCAAATCGTTCTGTCCGAAAGCGATGGCCGTAGCCAGCATGCCCAGGATCGCCAAGCCGGAGAAAAGGTTCTTCTGTATCTTTTCTCCACCGAAGTGCATGAGCAACCAGGTCAAATTGGTAAGCCCGCTCCACAGAGCGAGAAGGATGACCGGGTAGCCCAGTTCGACGGTCATCTCACGCAACGCTTTCACGAAAGCGACGTCCTTCATGCCCTTCATCAGGATAAAGAACAGCAGCCCGGTGAGCAGTGCACCCGACACCCAGGGTCCATGTAAACGCAACCGTACAAGGTCGCGGCAATCGGTGCCGATGGCTCCACGAAATGCGCGCTGAATCATAAAACTGGCGATACCGCTGGCGAAGATGGAACAGATAATCCCGGCGATGACGTCGCGGCTCTTCGCCCAGTGCACCGCATCCGGCCCCCCGACAGCCACAGCCCCTCCCAGGAGACCGAAGACGAGACAGGCCGTGGTCGAAACCGGCATGCCGAACGCCGAGAACGAGTACAAAAGAACTGTGTTGA
>CAYTDF010000487.1:0-4466 GCA_964436365.1 uncultured bacterium
GATCATCGTGCCCCCGGACATCCATATTCCCATCAAGACCACGGCGGGCTTCGACCACATCGGGTTCTGCAGCCACGCGGGGGGGGAGAATCCCAACCATTGGCAGACGGTTGCGTCGAGCACGTTGTTGATCAGACCGTCAGGGTTGAGCAGGGCCGACCAGAGTACCGCGGTCGCGACGACCGGAGTCACTGCGGGCAGATAAAAGATTGTGCGAAAAATCCCAATGCCCCTCGCCCGATTGTTTAGCAACAAGGCGATGGCGAGGCTGACTGTCATCCCGATCGGCAGAGCCAGAACCATGAATGACGTGTTCCACAGGGACTTCCAGAACAGTGGATCGTGGGTGAGAAGCAATGTGTAGTTCTTCAGCCCGACAAAGCGGGCGGGATGAATGACATCGTACGCGCAAAAACTGATACCCAAGGAGAAGAGTATGGGGCCGATGATGAGGACGAGCAATCCCAGCACAAAGGGGCTGACGAACATCCAACCCATGAGGTTTTCATGGCGTTGCACGGCGCTCCTGGCGCGTCTCTGCCTCGTCCGGAATGCGCCCCATGCGCCTGCGGCCACAAGGATCGTGATCGCGGCGATCCAGACCCATCGCCATTGGAAAAGTGGGTAGTTTTCCCGGAGGTAGAATATATCCAACTGTTCTTGTACGCGCCGGTCCGCATCGCGGAGGGCGGTCTCTGGCGTAGCATCGCCGTACGACACTCGATCGACGGCCCGTCTCATTTCGTCCCGGAGCAATCCGGTTACGGGGCTGATGGGAGGGGATTTGATTGTCTCGATGATCCGCTTGCAGTCATCGTAGGCTGTTCGGAAAAGAGGATTCAGGAGTTGAAATCGTTTTTGAAGAGCTTCGTTCGTCGGGAAATTCGAGCGAAACCCGGTGTAATGTTCTTTGAATCCTTCGCTGAAAATCCGGCTAGCCATCCCTTCTTGAAAGAGCAAGTGCCCCTCTGGGGAGTTGGCCAAGCGGATAAAATCCCAAGCCTCTTTTGGACGCTGTGCGTTGAATGGCATCAACCAGAGTCCGGTGCCCGGAGACATCGTGATATGTTCTCGTCCGGCGGGGACGGGCACCGGTGCGATACCGAGTTCCAAATCCGGGCTGTAGCGTATGGACCGAAAGATGATCCAGTCATCTTCCAAACTCATGGCCGCATTGCCCCGAAGAAAGGGATGGAACGCTTCGGGGCCCGACACGAGTGCAACGAGTTGATCGTACGCTTCCCGCCCGCCCTGCGCTTCGAACAAAGACTTGGAGAGCGACAGCGCTTTGACTCCCTCGGGACTGTCGAGCAGGCATTCACGGCCATCTTCTGAGAACAGCGGGCTCTCCTGCTGCGTGATGTAGAAATACAACTCGTCGCGTTCATAGCCTTCGGCGCCAACGTGAAAGAGAGTTCCCAAGCGAGTGACACGCCCCGATTCATCCTTGACCGCGAGTTTTTCGGTATACTCGATCCACTCCTCCCACGTTTTCGGCGGACGGTTCGGGTCCAGCCCCGCCTCTCGAAAGAGCTTGCGGTTGTAGCCCAGAACCAGCGGAAGGGAGTCGTACGGGATCCCGTAGTGCTTACCTTGGTATTGTCCTGTCTTCCACAGGCCTGGAAGGAAGTCTTCTTCATGAAGTCCGTCGGGGCGACTCTTGTCTGATTCGATGAAGTCGTCGACCGGTCTCAGGATATCCCGCGCCGCAACGTCGCCGAACAAAAAGGATTCGCGGTAGAAGAGATCGGGAGGCGCGGAACCGACAACGCCGGAAAGAAGTTTCTGAAGATCGTCCCGATTATCGTGCGGCCCAATCACGATTTCCACGTTGGGGTACTTTTTCTCGAAGCCTTCAATAAGGGCATACCACCCGAAACGGGGTTCTCCCATATTTAGGCCCCATACGTGGAGTGGCGTCTTCTCTTCGGCAGCGAGGGCTGTCACGCCGAGGAGGGCTACCAGGCTGATGGATAGGTACAATCCTGTGTGCCGGGTGCGAGGATGCGTATTCAACATTGTCAAGCGGGACCCTCTCCTCGTTATCGCGAAATCATATACAAACGCTTGATTGGATCTCCACCGAGCAGCCCCGGGTGCTCTACTCTATCGCATGGAGGGAATGTTATTCGCATTCCCGTTTGCGCAGGTTGTCCCCATACGATGATTTGCCTTTCGACCCCAGTCCGATGATTCGGCCATGGCTTCTCATGCCGTTGCTCGAGTCGTAAGAAGCGTAGCTACCCGCGATGGCGGGGCCCTCTCCGAAAATGATCGTCGTCTCGCCGAGTCTCTTCCATTCATCCCAAACGGGGACATTCTGTAGCAGAAGGGTCTCTGGATTGCGCACGTAGGTGCTGTGATACATGCCTTCGTGGGAAAACTGCATTCGATCGTTCCGGTCGTACACGAAAGGATCGGTGAGCGGTTCACCGATATAGCCCAGTTTGATGTAAGGACAATGCTCTTTTTGTCCGTCGAAATGTCCCGGCAAATCGGTCTGGTCCATCAGATAGAGCTGTTGGACCATTTGGTACGTTCTCATTTCGCTCTTGGAATGAGCCACATTGGCTCGAATCCGCGCGTTCATGAAGTTGGGCACGGCGATCGCTGCAAGAATGCCAATAATGGCCACGACGATGAGCAGCTCGATGAGAGTGAAAGCCGAGATTCTTGTCTGCATAGGATCACCTTTTCTCCCGAAACGACGCATACCTGGGGGCGTCCATGAAGAACGCCCCCAGGCATGTTCACATTCTTTGATTAGTGCAGCATCCATTGGTTGATGGAGACTTGTGGCATCGGGTTTTCAAAGACACGGAAACCGCACTTCGCAACATCCTCACCGTGTTCGGTGAGATACGCCACCACGATGGCGCCATCGGAGGCCATGACGAATTCGTCGCGTTGACTTCCGTCCGTTCCATCGTGAGGAACGAATGGGGGCGTGAAGTACGTCCCGTCGTTTAGGATCAAGCGCATGACGATTTCATCCGAGTCGCCGGGTGAGGGCGCAGTGTACTGGCCACGCTGGGCGATGATGAGGTTCCCGCTGGGATCCGAGGTCATGCCTCGGCCTCGGGCTCGATTCAGGTCAGCGCACTGGTATCCATCGAACGTCGAACGAAGGATCGCTCCGTCGATGTCAAACAGAGTGATGCAGAACTCATTCGTCAAACTGCTACTCAGCAGGTCGACGGCGGTTCCGTGGGCGAAGATACCATTGCCATAGCTGACGGCCGGTTTGGCCTTGCCGGCGTTTGCACCTTCATCCAGGATGCTCTGGTCGATCACGCTGAAGGCGTCACCGAGGGGAACGCCGTTGGCGTCAAAGATGCGGATCGGATCACGGGCGTCGTTATCGAGATAGCCACCCACGACCGCTGTAATTGCGAAACCACCGTCTGGGGTGGGGCACAGGCTGATGCCGCTCTGGCCTGCTCCCCAATTGTCGGTTGGGTACGCCATCCGTGTCGGCCCCACGGGGGAACCGTCTTTGTTAAACAGCCGATAATAGATCTTCTCTCCGGGGTTGCCATCCACTGGATCGACGAGCCCCATCGCCTTCTGCATTTCGACCGAGCCGACTGCGGCTGCGATGACGAAACGGTCTCCGGCAAGAACAAGGGCACGGCACGTCATGTTCGGTTGCAGGTCGTCTCTTGCGTCGTCGAGCCCAAGCGATGTCTCTGGCTCGAAGACGTTGGCCAATGCTGTCACCGGTTGCATGTTGCTGTCGAAGAGGCGGAAGCCAGGGATCTCGGTGTCAGGCGCGAACTGATTGAACGGTGCGCCTGGGAGCAGACCGGCAACGGAGCCGGTGGTGACATAACCGCCGTCAGAGAAGACAGCGATGTCCCAGCCAAATCCCTTTCCGATCAGGCCTTGGCCGGCATCCTGCACGCTGACCGGGCCGGCAAGCAGCTGGCCCGTCCTGCTGTATTTTTGGACCTGGGCTCTGGCCGGGTCTTTGTAGCTGCTGGATGACGTGGCCCATGAAACGATGTAAAAATCATCGTCCGTACCTGGAATGAAGCCACCTCGCGGGAAATAGCCCATTACCTCGGTGGACGAATGAAATGCGTAATCGTCCGGCCGAACTTCATCGGACAGCGGGACGATTCCGGGAACTTCACTCCACATCACCGCTTCAGTACTCTGTCCTTCCGCATCGAGCATCTCGTCGATGGTATCCGCGTATCCGGCCACGGTCATGACCATCACGCACGCAAAAATGATTGTATAACGATAAATCATAGTGTTCTCTCCTACGTTCTCAGTGAACCGTCAAAATCGAATGCCTCTGTTCCGCAGCCTCACACCTCAGGTGGACCGCGTGCGCTCTCAATCCACATCATCCTGCTCCACTTTCTGCTCGCCTCCAAAGCGATTACGACACGTCGACAATGGTGTCGCTCCCCAAGGTGAGCCGCTGGAACCGTGCTTGCGACCCCTTTTTCAGGGAT
>CAYTDF010000488.1:0-262 GCA_964436365.1 uncultured bacterium
TCGTAGTTCGCATCGAGGACCCCAGGCCTGTTGAGCCCGGTCGCCGGATCCTGCTGAAAGAGGTAGAAGGCGTCGGGTTCGGAATACTGAATCTCTTTCGCAAACTCTTTCCAGTCATCCTCCGCGAACGATTCGGCCTGATCGAGAATGGCCGACATATCGTCGTGCCGGTGTGTCCCTCCCAGATACGCGCCTTGAAATCCCAAACCCTTCGCGACCGCTACCTGTTTGGCGGCCAGTTCCAAGAAGAAGGAACGCCCCT
>CAYTDF010000488.1:272-4457 GCA_964436365.1 uncultured bacterium
TGTCAGGCCCCTTGGCCGCCGCGTCGGCTTGGGCCAAGAGCGCATCGGAGACAAAACAACCGGGAATGCGGCGTTTGTTGAAAGCGCGGGCGACCGGACGTGAAAGCACAAAGACGTTGGCGAATACAGGCACTTCGATATGACGCCAGGCGAGGTAATGCAGCAGCTCATCCAACTTCCGGCAGTCGTAGCCCAGCTGGGTGATCACGTATTGCGCCCCGGCGCGCAGCTTGCGTTCGAGTTTGAAATACTGAGGAATCTGTTCACTCTCGTAGCGCTTGAAGGGGGAGACACAACACCCGAGTGAGAAATCGGTGGGTTTCAGTTGCACGGGTTTCTTGAATCCGCGCTTCTTGACCGTGAGCCCACGGTTCATCTCGGAGAGCAAGGTCAGGATGGAGACCGAATCGAGATCGAAGACCGGCCGAGCCTGCCCCTTGTACCCAGTGACCGGATAATCGCCGCTCATGGCCAGGATGTTGTTTAGCCCCTCGGAGGCGAGTTTCCAGGCGCGACTCTCGATGTAGTTCCTGTTCGTGTCCTTGGCGGTGAGGTGAATGATCACATTCTGTCCGCGAGAGACCAAGTCGACGCCGAGCGTGTCGGGAGCGACCATCGGGTTTCCCCCGGGATTGTCGGTAATATTGACGAATGAGAAACGGGGGTCCTCGCCGAGCGCGCGCGCAGCGGCCAGGACATCCATCCCTTCCGTTTCTGTGATAATGCCGCGCGTCGTTACCAACTCCGCGCCGATCGAGAACAACGAACGGTCGCGTACGATATCGGAAAAGAGTTCTGTCATGATTGGCACCTGCCTCGAGATTGGGTGTTCAGTATCGACGAGCGGACACCGGCTCGCAAGTATAGAGCATTCACCAATCACTGTTTTCGATTGACAAAGCCTTTCGCGAGTGACAAAAGATCTCTGCTGAATGCGCACTAGAGTTTCGCGTGAGACGAGCGGTTGAGATACACGGCCCGGAAATGAACGCTTGGAGAGCCGAAGAATGACGAAGATCACACTGATCGGCGCGGGGAGCGTCGTCTTCACTCGTAACTTGGTGGGTGACATTCTCTCTTGTCCCGCGCTGGCCGAAAGCACGATTTCACTAGTGGATATCGACGCCGAACGTCTCGACGTGGCAGGCCGCCTCTGCAAGAAGATCGCCCGAAGTCTCGATTCGCCCGCAAGAATCACAACCTCGCTCGACCGAAAGCAGGCTTTGGAAGGCAGCGATTATGTAATCAACACCATCCAAGTTGGCGGCTATGGGGCAACGTTGATCGACTTCGACATCCCCGAGAAATACGGACTCAAACAGACCATCGCCGATACGCTCGGTGTGGGCGGTGTGTTCCGCGCGCTACGGACGATTCCGGTCATTCTCGCCATCTGCGAGGATATGCGCGAAGTCGCGCCGGGAGCTTGGCTGTTGAACTACGCCAACCCCATGGCGATGAACGTATGGGCGACGTACCGGTCGACGAATGTGCCGATCATCGGGCTCTGCCATAGCGTGCAGGGAACGTTGGAACAGCTGGCGGGTTATATCGGAGCGCCAGAGAAGGAGATGACGTATACCTGCTCGGGCATCAACCATATGGCCTGGTATACGGATTTGCGATGGAAGGGCGAAGATGTCTATCCCCTGCTCTTCCAGGCGATGGAGAATCCCGAAATCTACGAGAAGGACAAGGTGCGTTTCGAAATCATGCGCTACTTCGGCCGCTTCGTCACGGAATCGTCCGAGCATTTCTCCGAATATGTGCCCTATTTCATCAAGAATCCGGAGGTCGTCGAACGGCTGGATATCCCGATTCGCGAATACGTTCGCCGTTGCGACGATTGTGTGGATGAGTTCGAACAGACCAAGAAACAGGTCGATACAGACGAGACGATCGAAGTAAGCCGCAGCCTGGAATATGCCTCGGTAATCATCGAAGCGCATGAGACGGGCCAGCCCGCGGTTGTGTGGGGCAATGTGGAGAACAGGGGCTTGATCGACAACCTTCCGCACGGATGCTGCGTCGAGGTCCCCGTGACCATCGACGCTCACGGAATGCGGCCAGCCCACGCGGGTCCGCTTCCACCCCACCTCGCGGCCCTGTGCCGAAGCAATATCCACGTGTACGAGCAAGCGGTGATCGCCGCGCTCGAACAAAACCGGAATGCGCTCGAATACGCGGTCCTGCTGGATCCGCTGGCCTCTTCGATCCTGACCATGGATCAGGTCACCGCCATGGTGGACGAGATGGTGCGCGCACACGGAGAACAAGAGTACGGAAAAGATATCTTCCGAAAGTTGGCGTAATGCAGCTCTCGCAATCGGCTTTGAGCGTGCGTGCCTTTAGGAGAAAACAATGCAGAATGCAGGAATGACAACAAGGCGATTCAAGACGGCGATCTCCCTATGCGCCGCCGGGCTCTTGCTCCAGATGGGATGCTCGGTCAAAAGCATCCGCACCGCGACGCGAACGCCGACCGAACAGATACTCACCTCCCGAGCCATTGAAAAGGCGATCGGGGGACTGGAGTTCGGCGAACGACTCCAAGGAAAGTCGGTCTTTATCCAGTCGACGACGCTCGATAAGCAAGAAGACAGCGACTATGTGCTGGATGTGATGCGGGCGCGGTGCCTGGAGTGCGGCGCGGTGATGGCCGCCACACAAGAAACCGCCGACCTAACGCTCCGGCTGTTTACCAGTCTGGTCGGCGCGGAGACGCGGGATGCGGACCTTGGGATTCCAATAGAGATGCCCGCCCTGCCGGGACTCGGTGGGAGCGGCGAACCCCTAATTGATATAAACTTCGTGCGTTTTCGGCGCTACCTCTCCATGGCGCGTTTCTGGGGATACGCCGTGGACAGCGAGGGCCGGCCGGTTTTTGGCATCGGTCCGGCAACAGGAAAAGAGAGCGCCGTATCGTTGAGTGTGATGAGTCTCGAACTGTTTGCGCGCGGCGGTGGAGTGACCGATAGCGGCGGCACACCGGCAACCGGCAGATCGCAGCTGATCCCAAGCGGAACCCAAGTTGAAGCACAGCCTGAGTAGCGCGCGTACGGAAAGGCATCCGAAACTCGTTAGGCGTTAGAGACTCTCTTCGGCATTAGAGACAGCCACGGGTTCGATATTGTCAACAGCCGGTTTTGGAGGCGAGGGCGCAAGCAGCGAAGCGATCTCAGCGGCTTGGATCGGCTCGATGGATTCGACCACATATCGACCCGTATGAGTCGACAGTTCGACCTCGACTCGTTCGTCGACGGCCGCGCCCATGAAAGGGATGGCAAACGGCGCGGTGGTGGCGAGAATGTTCCTGTCGGGATCCGACTCCCATGGCCCGAGAAAATGGAAAATCTCCGCCTCGCCACCCGCAGCGGGCTGCAATCCGACGCGGGTGCCAAAGGCGACACGGCTGGGGTCGACTCGATCCAGCGGAACCGCCTCGGACATACCCAGCTGCTCTTGGAGCTCTTCGGCTTGTGTGGAAAGCAGACGGATTCTCTCGCGCGCCGCGTGATACTCGGCGTTCTCCCGGAGGTCGCCCTGCTCGCGGGCAATTTCCATTTCGCGAGTGACGGCGGGAATATCCTTGGTCGCGAGGCGCTCCAAGAATTCCCGTTTCTCCCGAAGTGTTTCGGGCAGGCAATAGAGCCGGGGCGGACCGGAATCAACCTCTTCGGCTGAAAACAGATCCGGGTATCGGCTGAGGATACGCGAGGTGAAATACTCCCGAGCGCGGATATCCATGCCCGCGTTGGTCGAGGCACGGCGGTAAATGGAAATCGCCTGCCCCCGGTCAAGCGTGGGGAGGAGATCATGGAAGACCTCGTAGTGTCCACCCTTCAGGATATCGCGAATTCGCGCGGCCTGTTTGCGCAAACGAATCGCGTCGTCCCTATCCAGCCGTTTGGCTTGGTCGCACAAGAAGTCGACGAGCTGCAGAAGTCGTTCGAACAAAACACCGGAGGCGATGTCCAACTTCAAGTATTCGGCGTTGCGGCGCAGGGAACGGTCCGCCAGCCAAGAATAGGTTTCGATGTACTGACGAGGATCGGTGGAAACGACCCTGAGCATCTCCGCCAGCAAGTCGTGGTGCCCGGCTTCGTGCAGAAGATCGGCAAGGTGATTGCGAACCTGGATACTCGGCATGAGCAACAGCCGACGGAAGATATCGGGCCAGGCTTC